>JBGTRP010000587.1:0-5122 GCA_041940685.1 Acanthopleuribacteraceae bacterium | reverse complement strand
CCTCGATTTCGCCCAATTCGATGCGGAACCCGCGCAACTTGATCTGCCGATCGACGCGGCCCACGAAGGCGATGGCGCCCCGCGGTCCGCGCCTTGCCAGGTCGCCGCTTCGGTACAAGCGTTCTCCCGCTCGTCCGGACAAGGAGTCCGGTACGAACTTTTGGGCGGTCAGCGCGGGCCGGTTCAGGTAGCCGCGCGCCGTCGATTGGGCGTCGCTTCCCAAACAGAGCTCGCCCGCCACGCCCGGGGGCGCCGGGAACCCGTGTCGATCCAGAATCCATGCCGCGCGGTTGGGCAAGGGCCTTCCTATGGGAATGCCTAGAAGTGGGTTCTCCGCCAAATCCGAGGGCGAATTGTCCTCCGAACCACCGGAAACCACCTGGACCGTGGCCGTGATCGTGGTTTCGGTGGGACCGTAGGCATTGATCAGAGTGGTTTCTTTCAACCGGCTCTCGCGCCAGAGCCTTGCCGGCTCGGACAGCAATTTGTCGCCGCCCACGATCACCAGCCGGAGCTTTTCCCCACGCGGAAGGGCGCGACCTTCCTGAGAAGCTTCCCCCAACCATTGATGCCAAAAGGCCGTGGGTAGGTTCATGACGGTCAAACCGCCTTCCGCGATCAATTGGCTCAGGCGTTCGGCTCCCCAGCTTTCCTCGTCCCGCATGACCAGCGTGGCGCCGCACATCAGGCTGGGCAGGACCTGCTCCAAGGAAACATCGAAATTGAGCGAGGCGAACTGGAGCACCCTGTCCGCGGCGGTAAGCGCGTAGGTTTTCAGGATCGTGGACGCGTGATCCGCGATGCCGGCATGGCTGATCCCCACGCCCTTGGGCGCACCCGTGGAGCCCGAGGTATAGATGACATAGGCCAGGTTCTCTGGAACGAGATGCGGCGGGCGAAAGCTCGGCGCACGGCAGTGCTTTGCCCGTTTCAATGGCGCGTTCTCAACCCGGTCCATGAACAGGATGCGTCCCTCGAAACGGGGCAGCGCGTGGGCTTGCATGGGCGCTGCCACCAACCATTGGAGTCCCGTATCTGCCAGCATGAAGGCCAGCCTGCGCTCGGGGTATTCGGGATCGAGCGGAACATGAACGCCCCCGGCCTTGAGAATGCCGAGCAGGGCAACCAGCATGTCCGCGGATCGACGGCAGGAATTGCCGACCAGGGTTTCCGGACCCACCCCCAATGCGCGCAGACGGATGGCCAGGCGTTCCGACTCGAGGTCGAGACGGGCGTAGCTGAGGCGGTCGCCATCCAATTCGATCGCGGTTGCCCCGGGCGTGCGAGCGGCTTGCCGAGAAATACTTTGGTGGACGCTGATCCACGCGCGTGACGCCTCGCCCGTCCGATTCCATTCAGAGAGCAACTCCCGCAGTTCCGCCTTCCCGAGGATCGGGCAGGTGGCGATCGAAGTTTCCGGCCGCGAGGCCATGGCCGCCAACAGGTTTTCCAAATGAGCCGAAATCCGGATGATGGTGTTGCGGTCGAAAAGGTCGCTGTTGTATTCCCAAACACCCTGGATGCCTTCCGGGTCGTCGACCAGCGTAAGCGTCAGATCGAATTGCGCCTGACCTCGATCCACCTGGAGCGGCGTCATTTTCAGGGCCTCGAGCCCCTTGCGCTCGGCCGGCGCGTTGTGGAAAGAAAACATGGTCTGAAACAGGGGGTTGCGGCTTAAATCCCGGTCGGGTTGAAGCTCTTCCACCAGCTTTTCGAAGGGTAGGTCTAGATGGGCGTATGCGCCCAGGGCGGTTTCCCGGACGCGGGAGAACAATTCGTGGAAGTCCGGCCCCCCACCGAGGTCGTTGCGAATGACGAGCGTGTTGACGAAGAAGCCGATCAATCCCTCGAACTCCCGGTGACCGCGGTTGGCAACCGGCGTGCCCACGCTGATGTCCTCCTGGCCCGTGTAGCGCATCAGCAAGCCCTGGTAACTGGCCAGCAGGGCCATGAAAGGGGTCAGGCCCTCCTCACGGCTCAATTTCCGCAACTGATCGCTTAGCCCGGCAGAAAGGGAAAGGGGAAGAATGGCGCCCTGAAAACTTTGCAGCCTGGGGCGAGGCCGGTCCGTGGGAAGCTCTAATGAGGGTGGCGCGCCGCGTAAGCGCTTCCGCCAGTACGCCAACTGCCTTTCCAGTTCTTCCCCCTCCAACCAGGAACGTTGCCAAATTGCAAAATCCGCGTATTGAAGCGGTAATTTCGGCAACTCGGCCGGCCTGTTCTGGGACAACGCGGACCCCAACGCCACGAGCTCGGAGAGCAAGATATCCGTGGACCAGGCATCGGATATGATGTGGTGCATGGTGATCAGCAAATCCTGGCGCATGGACTCATGGCGGATCAGGTTGCAGCGGATGAGCGGCAATCGCTCCAATTGGAAGCCGAGGCGGGCCTCGCGGCGGGCCAGGCGCGCCTGTTCCCGCATCCGCGAGGTGGGGTCCAGGGCCGCCAGATCCAGGATTCCGACCCGTGCGCCCAGGCAAGACTCGATACATGCCATGGGTTGGCCCTCTCGCGAGGGAAACCGAGTGCGTAAAATTTCATGGCGTTCGGCAACCGCGCCCAGGCAGCGTTCCAGAAGGGCCGCGTCGAGGGGACCCTCGATTTGAACCGCGTTGGAGATGTTATAGGCCGAGCCGCCCGCTTCCATCTGATCGATGAGCCACAACCGCTGCTGCGCGAAGGAAAGAGGAAGCGGTTCCTGCCGCTCTACGGCACGGGGAGGGGTTAGGGCGGTTCCTTGCGCCCCCGCGCGAAGGCCTTCCATGTAGGCGGCCAATTGGGCGACGGTGGGGTGCTCGAACAAGGAGCGAATCGGCACCTCCAGGGCGAAGAGATCTCGAATCCTGGAGACCACGCGGGTGACCAATAGGGAGTGGCCGCCGAGCTCGAAAAAATCATCAAAGACGCCCAGGTTGGAAACCGGAAGCAATCGGGCCCAACAGTCGGCCAATAATCGCTCCACGGGCGTGCGGGGCGCCGTAAAACCGGTTTGAGGGCCCTGAGACCAGTTTGGCTTTGGAAGGGCCTTGCGGTTGATTTTGCCGTTGTGAGTTAGGGGGAAAGCGTCCAGAATGACAAAAGCCGAGGGAATCATGTAATCGGGCAATAGGTTTTTCAACCGTTGTCGCGCGGAAGAAGCCCAGGCAGCGGCCTTTTGGGCCAGCCCCTTGTCGACCACCAGGTAAGCCGCCAGCCGCGCCTCTCCGGAATCGTCCTGGATCGCCTGAACGAGCGCGCCCTTCACGCCCTTTAGCGACAGCAATCGGGCTTCGATTTCGCCCGGCTCCACGCGGAACCCGCGCAACTTGAGTTGCGCATCGATGCGGCCCTGAAATTCAATGCGCCCATCCGTGCGGACCAGGGCCAGGTCTCCGCTGCGATAGATTCGCCCGCCAATGGCCCCTTCACCATCGGAAAAGGGATGGGGAATAAAGCGTTCCGCGGTCAACGCGGGCCGTTTCAGGTAACCGCGCGCCAGTCCGGCCCCGCCGATACAAAGCTCGCCCGACAACCCGAGGGGTCTCGGCATCATCCGGCGGTCGAGTATGAAGATTTCGGCATTAGGGATGGGCCTTCCAATATGGGGGAAGGGCATATTCTGTTCGATGGGGGCCAGGGTGGCGTCAACCGTGCATTCCGTGGGTCCGTATAAATTAAAAAATCGGGAGCCTCGATGGGCCGATAGCCTCTGCCAAAGCAGGGCCGCCACGGCCTCTCCGCCCAGCAGGACCAGGCTTGGAAAGCCTCTGGCATCCTCCGACCAACCGGAAGACAACAAAGCCTTCAGCAGAGAGGGCGTGATATCGAGGACATCGACCCGGCATGTTCCTAAGAACTCGAGCAGCGCCTCCGGATCGAGCCGCACCGCTTCCGGTAAAATGATCAAGGCGCGGCCCTGAAGCAGTTGTACCCATTGCTTGACCGAGGTATCGAAAACAAGCGGACCGTTTAATACCACCCTGGCGGGAAGGGCGGGCTCGGGCTGATATAGGATCCGCTCCAAACCCCGCGCCAAATTGAATAGCGCGTCCTGGCGGACCATGACTCCCTTGGGTCGGCCCGTGCTTCCGGAGGTGTAAATTGCATAGGCGAGATGCCCCGGTCGGATATCTTGCGTGGGAGGGGCGTCCGTCTTGAATTTAGGCCAACCCGTTCGATCATCCAGCGGAATGTGTGTGGCGTGCTGGTCCGGTAGGCCTGAAAATAGGCGCTGGTGGCCCAGGACAAGCCCTACATCGGCGTCCTTCAGCATGAAAGCAATTCGATCGGGAGGGTAGCCGGGATCCAAGGGAAGCACCGCCGCGCCGGCCTGTAGCACGGAAACCAAGCCCAATAGCGCCCCTGGCGAGCGATCCGCGAGAAGCCCGACCAGGCTGTCGGGGCCCGCGCCGTGCGTGCGCAGCAGAACGGCCAAGCGGCGTGATTCCCGACTCAGGCAACCGAGTGTGATCTGTTGGCCGGACACGGAGGGATCGTTTGGCGTGGAAGCATCGGCAGAATCCAGGGAGACCAGGGCCATGACGTCCGGCATCTTTTGCGCCAAAGACTGGAGTTCCTCGGCAAATGGGCGGAATGGGCCGAAGTTCTCGGAAGAGTCATTCCATGTTCGCAAAACCTCGCTTTTTTCTAGCTCGTTCAGCATAGGAATCCTATCGATAGGCCGCTCGGGGAAATCGCGGGTTCCTTCCAAAAGACGCTGGTAGTGGCCGATCATGCGCATCATTCGGTCTTCGTCGAACAGGTCCGTGTTGAATTCCAGCACACCCGCGAGCCCAACAGTCCGGCCGGATTTTCCCGATATCGTGGTGGGCCGTTCTTCCAAATGCAGCGTGAGATCGAAATGGGTCGAGGTTCTCTCGAAATTCAGCGGCGTTGCCCGTATCCCTTTCATGCCCGCGACTTCTTCGGGCGCGGTGTCAAGGGAAAAGCTGACTTGGAAAAAGGGGTTTCTTGCCAAATCTCTTTCCGGCCGCAACTCCTCTACCAATTTCTCGAAACTGAGATCCTGGTGGGCGTAGGCATCCAGGGTCATGTTCCGCACGCGTTCCAGTAACTCATAAAAACTGGGCGAGCCAGATAGATCGGTGCGCAGCACCAGCGTGTTTACGAAAAATCCGAT
>JBGTRP010000586.1:0-5127 GCA_041940685.1 Acanthopleuribacteraceae bacterium | reverse complement strand
AGGTGTTGCTCCCCCTCCCAGGCGGAGGCCACGCTCCGCGACGCGGAGGCGCTCCACGCGGAGTGATCCCACGCGCGGGCCCTTGCCTAACGGCTTCCCGGACCAGGGCCGCCGCTTCCCCGAATTCTGGTAAGATGAGAACGCAATCCGCCTGTGATCGTCAGCAGGGAAATCCAGCCGCAATCGGCCGCCCGGGCCGCATAGAATTCCATTTTCGCGAGCCGCCGACACGAGGATGGCTGAATGAACGAACCCGCAACGACTACCCCAAAACAAGCCCATATTTTAATCGTGGACGACGATGACTCGGTAACCGCCTCGCTTTCCTTCCTCATGAAACAAGCGGGATACCGCCCTCATACGGCCTCCTCTCCGCGAGAAGCGCTCTCGCTAGCGGAAACGGTCGACATCGACCTCGTCATTCAGGACATGAATTTCTCCAGGAAAACCACGGGCGAGGAGGGGTTGGCATTATTGGCCGAGTTGGTGACGGCCTTTCCCCATATGCCGGTCGTTCTCATCACCGCCTGGGGCTCCATTGCACTGGCGGTCAAAGGCATCAAGGCGGGGGCCTTCGATTTCGTGACCAAGCCTTGGGACAACGACCAAATCCTGCGGGTCGTGAATACCGCGCTTAGCCTTTCATCTACCCGCGAGGAGGCCGGCCTCTCGCGCGAGGAACTCGACAACCGCTACGATTTCAGCGCCATCATCGGTTCGGATCCCGCGCTTCTGAACATTTTGGAGACCGTGGGCAGGGTCGGCGCCACGGATGCCTCGGTTTTAATACTGGGCGAGAGCGGCACCGGCAAGGAGCTCATCGCCGAGGCATTGCACCACAATTCGAAAAGAAACGCCGCCCCCTTCGTCAAGGTCAACCTGGGAGGAATCTCCGCGAGCCTGTTCGAAAGCGAGATGTTCGGCCATGTGCGAGGCGCGTTTACCGATGCCGTGCAGGAGCGTCGGGGCCGATTCGCCCGCGCCCATGGCGGCTCCATTTTTCTGGATGAAATCGGCGACCTGGACCATGCCTGCCAGGTGAAGATGTTGCGGGTATTGCAGGACCGCAAGTTCGAGCCCCTGGGTTCGAGCCGCGCCCTGAACGTGGATGTGCGGGTCATTGCAGCCACCAACCGCGACCTCGGCAGGATGGTCCGGTCGGGTGAATTTCGCGAGGACCTGCTCTACCGTCTCAACCTGATCACCCTGCGCCTGCCGCCGCTGCGCGAGCGGCCCGGGGACATACCTCCGCTCGCGCGGCAAAAGCTGAGCCAGGTTGCGCAAACCTACGGTATGGACGCCTGCGCCATCACCGAGGAGGCCATGGCCTGGCTGCAAAGCCTGGACTGGCCGGGAAACATTCGTCAACTGTACCAAACCGTAGAACGGGCCGTGCTCATGTCGGGTAAGGTCACGCTCGCGCGCGACGATTTCATCCACCCCGACCTCAGCAGCGGTCAACCGAAGAAAAGCGATCTGTTACCGCCCGTTGGTAAAATGACCCTGGATGAAATCGAAAAAGCCATGGTCATCAAAAGCCTCGCCCATTTCGACGGCAACATCACCAAGGTGGCCAATGCGCTGGGCCTGAGCCGAGCCGCTTTGTATCGGCGCATGGAAAAATTCGGGATTGAACCTTGAGCCTCCACAACAAATTCCTGCTTTACTTCGTGGCGCTGCACCTGTTGTTCACCCTGTTGCTTTTTCTCGGCATCGCCCGATTCGGCCCGTGGATTCTGGCCCTGGAAGCCCTGCTCCTACTCTCACTGGGTTACGGCCTCAGGCTCGCCCGCCAAATTAAGGAGCCTTTCGACTTTTTAAAGGCGGGAACCGATAACCTAAAAGAAAAAAATTACGGCATTCGCTATCTGGAAACCCATAGACCCGAGCTGGACCGCCTCATCCACACCTATAACCGCATGCTGCAAACCTTGCGTGAGGAACGGCTGCGGCTGGGCGAGCAACGCGGGTTTTTGGAGGAATTGCTCAAGGCCACGCCCGCCGGAATCATCACCTTCGATTTCGATCAAAGAATCTCCACCGCCAATCCAGGGGCGGAACGATTCCTGGATGCCCCGGCAGAAAGCTTGGTGGGCAAGACGCTCATGCAGATCGGAACGCCCTTGGCCGCAAAGCTGGAGCCCATTCCTCTCGGCAGCGCAAAGCTGTTGACCTTCCAGGGAAGGCGCAGACTGCGCTGTCAAAAATCACAATTCAAGGATCGCGGCTTTTCCCGGACGTTCATTCTCATCGAAGAGTTGACCGAGGAACTGCAGCACTCCGAAAAGGCGGCCTATGAGAAGCTGATCCGCATGATGAGCCATGAGATCAACAACACCATCGGCTCCACCAATTCCTTGCTGAGCTCTTGCCTTTTCTACCGCGAGCGGTTGCCCGAGGGGGATCGCGCCGATTTCGAAACCGCGATCAAGGTTGTGATCTCCCGCAATGACCACCTGAACGCCTTCATGTCGGAACTCGCGGATGTGGTCCGGCTACCCAAACCGCGCGTACAGATGGTCGATGTGCTGGAGTTGCTTCAGGATGTCGCGCTCCCGCTTGGCGCGGAATGCAAGAAACGCAATATCCGGATGAAATGGGAGGTGAGGATTTCCCCGGTAACCGCCCTGATGGACCGCCATCAAATGGAGTTGGTGTTCATGAATATCCTGAAAAACGCGATCGAGGCGATTGGCGAGGGCGGCAGGGTCACCATCGCCATCGACCGGCCCGACCACCGTGCGCGCGTGAGCGTAATCGATACGGGCCAGGGGCTGACGCCCGAGGTTCAGCAACACCTGTTCACGCCATTTTACAGCACCAAGGACGATGGCCAAGGCATTGGCTTGATCCTGGTTCGGGAGATCCTGACCCGCCATTGCTTTGACTTCGCCCTCGAAGGCGGCGCCGACCAAGACACCCGCTTCACCGTCTGGATCGGCGAGTCGGAAGCGCCGGATGCTTGATCGCAACATCCATCGAGCCCTGGACAGGGAATGCCTTTAAGAAGCCGCGGTCAGGAGCTTTTAGAATTCACGAGAGGATGAAGAAGGCCCCCATCCCGCAAGAAACCAAGCCGATCGTTAATTTACTCACATACGCCAAAACAAAGAGTATGAAAATTTAAAAATAACTATATTCGAAACTTTCGTTCTTGAGCTTAAACGGTTGTGCGAGACAGTGGAATCCGCGGGAACTCGAAGTGAACCTCAAACGCGAGGCCGTGGGCCAAACCCAAAACATATGGTCACCTATCTATCTGAAATCATTGTGCTTGTGAATTTTCCCCAAAGACACGAGATTTAAACCAGGCCGGACCATACATGCGAAAGAACACAAAATCTAATTTCTTAGAATATTAAATTTACTTTTCTCGTTTATTACGATATAAGTTGGGTACTCCCCTACAGACGACCGGAACCCTCGGCTGGCTTATTCCTATTCTTTGTCATGAACCGGGGTAGTTTATCCATTTTTTCTCAATCAATCAGCAGGGCGCACGGGAAGGTCCGGGCCGCTAGCCTGAACCCAACCGCGATGTTCTCCGAGGAACCCGCATTACCCGTACCAAAAATTTCAATTGCCAGGGCGGCCAGGAGATTTTGTTTGAGGAAAGAAGAAAAGCAAATCCTGTTGGTAGAAGATGATCCCTTAACCTCCAAAATGGTGTCGACCTATTTGGAGCAATACGGATACCAGGTGGTGAAAGTCAGGCTCGGCGCCAAGGCGCTGAGTTTGGTCGAGCGGGGCGATTTCGATCTCATTTTGCTGGATATTTCCCTACCCGACATGAACGGTTGGGAACTGCTGGGTCAACTGCGTTCGCTCTACAGCGAGGCGCTGCTTCCCATCATTATGATGACCTCGATGGATAAGAGCCGGGACATGGTTCGGGCATTCGACCTGGGAGCCAATGATTTCTTGACCAAGCCCATCGATTTTCCGGTTGCCATGGCGCGCATTCGCAGCCAACTGGTATTGCGGAAGCTGGCGTTGGGTAACAAGGAAGTAAAAGAACGTTTCGATCTGTTGGCGCGCGGTTCCAACGATGGCATTTGGGATTGGAATCTAGAGACCAATGAGATTTTCTCCTCGCAGCGCTGCCTGGCGATTTTGGGATACGAGAGCTTTGAAAAGGTTTCCGACCCCAATGATTTCATGGAGAAAGTCCATCCCGAGGATCGCGCGCCCTTGAAAAAGACGATCGGGGATCACCTGGCGGGTCGTACCTCCGTGTTGGAATCCGATTTTCGCCTGGTCGGTGAGAACGGCCGCAACCGTTGGCTCATGACCAGAGCGCTCGCGGTTCGGGGAGAAGATGGCCGGGCCATTCGGCTGGCGGGAACCCTTTCTGATATCACCGCCCGCAAAACCACGGACCCGCTCACCGGCCAACCGAACCAGGTATTTTTTATGGATCGCCTGGCTCAGGTGGTGGAGCACAAGTCCGCATACGGCCAAGCCAATTTCGCGTTGTTGGTGTTGGACCTGGATCGCTTCCAAGTGATTAAAAACGGGTTAGGCCATCATGCCGCGGATCTTTTGCTGACATCTTGTTGTTCCCGCATTGCCGGATGCATTCGCGACGGAGATATTTTGGCCAGGCTCGGCGAGGATATTTTTGCTGTTTTGGTAAAAAAAATCCGCAATGGCGGCGAGGTGGAAAACCTGGCCACGCGTATCCTGGAGGTCATGAAAGAACCCTTCCTACTGCTCGAAAAAGAGTGTTTTGCCACCCTGAGCATCGGCATCGTAAGCCAGACCTCTCATTATCAAAAGGCCGAGGAGGCGCTCAAACACGCCACCAATGCGAAGGAAGCGGCCAAACGGCAGGGCGGTGGTCAATTCCAGGTGTTCGACCCCATCAACCATGCCAAGCTGCAAAAAGAAATCCTGTTGGAGACCGAATTGCGCTACGCCCTTCAACGGGATGAGTTGCAACTGCTTTACCAACCCCAAATCGACCTCAATACGGGCAAGGTGCGCGGGGTCGAGGCTCTGATCCGCTGGCTGCACCCGGAAAGGGGAGAAATCGGTCCGGACCAGTTTATCCCGCTCGCGGAAAAGACAAGTCTTATTTTAGAAATTGGCGAATGGGTTCTTTGGACGGCATGTAGACAGGGAAAA
>JBGTRP010000585.1:0-5151 GCA_041940685.1 Acanthopleuribacteraceae bacterium | reverse complement strand
CGGTACAATCGGGGGTGATGTAATTCTTGGGATCGCCCATTTCGTAGAGCAACTGCTCGGCCACGGTATCCACGGTAACCATCCCGCCGGTGCCCTCGTGCTTGGTAATCACCAAACCGCCGTCACGGCTCACCTCGGCGATCGGGTAGCCGAGGTCGACCATGTTTTCCACGGATTCCCAGTCGGTGAAGTTGCCGCCCGTACACTGGGCCCCGCATTCCAGAATATGGCCGGCCACGGTGCCGGTGGCCAGCAGGTCCCAACTCCGCCAGCCGAATTCGTGCATGACGGGCGCCAGCACCAAGCCGGGATCGGTACCCCGGCCGGTAACCACAATGCGCGCGCCGCGATCGAGAGCCTCCACCATGCCGCTGGTGGGCATGTACACGTTCGCGGAGAGGATCTGCCGATCCCGTTCAAAAAGACCTTCGCCCGTGTCCATGTTCGCCAATGGCTCGCCCGCGTCCCGCAACTCCTCGAGCCGGTCGAGAATGTCGTCGCCCGACACAATGCCGATTTTCAAGCCCTTGGCGCCCTGCCCACGGGCCACGGCGAGCAACGCGTCCCGACAAGCCGCGGGATTGACGCCGGCAGCGTTGGCAATCACCTTGATGTCCCGCTCCCGTAACTCCGGCAGCACCGCGTCGATGAACTGGACGAAATCCGCGGCATAGCCGCGGTCCGGCGCCTTGAGCTTTTGGCGCTGCATGATCGACATGGTTACCTCGGCCAGGTAATCCATGGTGATGTAGTCCACCGGCCCTCCGCGCAGCATGCGGATGGGGGCGTCGATGCTGTCGCCCCAAAAACCCTGGGCGTTTCCGATTCGGATCCTATCGGCCATTTTCACCTTCTCCGTGTTCTGGATTTGAAACAGTCTCCGCAGAGCGCATCGGTCAGGGATCGGGGAACAAAATCGACCATCTCCTGCTTCCCGCAGACGCTGCACTCCAAATTGAAGAGGATCTTGGTGGCGGGTTTTTTGTCGCGTTTTTCTTTTTCTACCTGTTTCCGGTCGAAACAGGCGGGACAAATAAAATCCTCGTTGGGCCCGGGCGCAAAACGCAAGGCCACCTTGGCGCCGCAAAGATCGCAGGGCACGCGGTAGCGCGGTTCCGGTCCCTCCGCCACCACTTCCACATTTTTCTTGATGGGTTTGCGAACCGCCGGCCGTGGTTCCGCGCGGTGGCAGGCGTCGCAGCTGAAAGGAAACTCTTTTCTGGGGAGAAAGGGCGTCTTTTGCGGTTGCCCGCAACGATCGCATTCGGTGATGTAGCGGAACCTTCCCTTCCCACGCAGCACGCGCGTGCTGGGCTTGGCCCGGGTGCGCACGAAACGGCAGTCGCGGCAGAGCAGGTCCTCGCCCTGGTCGGGCGGTTGGCGCAGGGTCAATACCTGGCCGCATGTATCGCAGACCCCGCGATAAAAACCGCGGCCCTTTTCATCGACGATGCGGATCATGCCCGCGCGGGCCCGTTTCTGACCCGCCTTCACGATCCGGATTTTGGCGTTGTCCACGGGTTTTTCCAAAAGTTGCCTCCCGGCGGCGAGACCCTTCATGGGCCGCGCGGGTTCGAGCCAAACGCCTCATGGGCATTCTACCAAAAACAGGGGGTTCAGGTGAAAAACCCCGCCGTGCCCGAACCGGAACGGCGGGCCCTCACATCAGGGATAGTCGTAAAAGCCCTTGCCGGATTTGCGACCCAGATAACCGGCATCCACCATTTTAATCAGCAGGGGGCAGGGCCGGTACTTGTCATCGCCCAAACCCTCGTGCAGCACGCGCATGATATAGAGGAAGGTATCCAGCCCGATGAAATCCGCCAGGGTCAGGGGTCCCATGGGATGGTTCATGCCCAGCTTCATGACCGTGTCGATGGATTCCACGCTGGCCACGCCCTCGTACAAGGCGAAGATCGCCTCGTTGATCATGGGAAGCAGCACGCGGTTGGAGATGAACCCGGGCGCATCGTTGACCTCTACCGGCTCCTTCCCCAGTTTGAGCGTGAGGTCTTTGACCAGGTCATAGGTCGCATCGCTGGTGGCGATGCCGCGGATGATTTCCACCAGCTTCATGACGGGCACGGGGTTCATAAAGTGCATGCCGATGAAGCGGTCCGGCCGGTTGGTGGCCGCCGCGAGCTTGGTAATGGAAATGGAAGAGGTGTTGGAGGCGATGATCGCCTCGGGCGCGAGCAATTGGTCAAGGCTTCGAAATAGCTCGGTTTTGATTTCGAGCTTCTCCACGATGGCCTCCACCACCAAATCGCGGTCCGCGAGATCCTCCAGCCGCGCGGTTCCCTTGATACGGCCCAAAACTTCGTCCTTTTGGGCGGCCGTCATGCGGCCCTTGTCCACGCCGCGCTGGAGATTCTTGGAAACCGCGGCCAAACCCTTGGCCACCAGTTCGTCATGGATATCGCGCAGCACCACATCGAAACCGCTGGCCGCGAATACATGGGCGATCCCGTTGCCCATCGTGCCGGCGCCGACCACGCCGATCTTTGGTTGTGTCATGTTCTCGCTCCTCTCCCCGGATCGGCCAACACGCCGCCCACCCGGGTTGGTTGTCATAAATTTTGTAGTCGCTTCCGGGAGGCATTAGGTAAAGAACACATGCTCGCAGTAGCGGCACTGCTGCCGCAGGCGGCCCGATGGCTCCCAGCCCACCTTGAACCGGCTCACCAGATAGCTCTCGCGCTGGGTCACGCATTTGGGGTTTTTGCAGGTGATCACGCCCTCGACCTCCGCGGGCACCGTGGGCCGCACCTTCTCCCGCACCTGGCCCTTGCGGATGATGGAAATGGTGATATCCGGCGCGAGCAGGGCCATCTTCATCAGCGTTTTGGGGTCTACATCCAGATTTTCGATTTTGATGATGTCCTTCATGCCCAGGCGCTTGCTCTCCACGTAGGAGGCGTAATCGATTTTGGTTTTGAGGATCTCCGTGGGAAAGAGCTTGAGAATCTCGATACCCTTGCCCGCCTTGATGTGATCCAGCACGATGCCGTGATGAATGCGCTCGATTCTCATGGCAAAACCCCCAAACAGAGGCTGATCAACGCCATTCTCATATGGAGTCCGTATTCGGCCTGGCGGAAATAACCCGCGTTGGGAAGGGTATCGACCTCCACGTGAATTTCCTCGTTGCGGGGCAAAGGGTGCAGAATCAACACATCCTGCTTGGCCTTGGCCAGCGTTTCCTTGTTGACCAGGTAGGAATTCTTTTTTCGCAGGTACTCTTCCTCGCTGAAGAAGCGTTCCTTCTGGAGACGGGTCACGTAGAGCACGTCCAGGTCCTTCAGGCACTCGTCATCCAGGCCCTCTTGTTCATAAAAGTGAATGCCGGAGGCGCGCAGGGCGGCGCGCAGGTATTCCGGTATATGAAGCCCTTCCGGTGCGAAAAAGGACATATGCACGCCAAAACGGGCCAGCAGCTTGACAAGCGTGTGAACGGTCCTGCCAAAGAGCAGATCGCCTAAAAAGCCGACCTTCAACCCCTCCAGCCGCTCCTTCTCCTTGACCAGGGTGTAGATATCGCCGAGCGTCTGGGTCGGATGAAGATGGGCGCCGTCGCCCCCGTTGATGATGGGAATGGCGCTGTACTGGCTCGCGGCCAGGGCCGAGCCCTCCAATTGATGCCGCATCGCGATGACGTCCGCGTACAGGGCGACCATGCGAATGGTGTCGGAGAGCGTCTCCCCCTTGGCCGCCGAAGACGTCTGCGCCTCGGAAAAGCCGAGCACCTGTCCACCCAGCCGGTACATCGCGGATTCGAAGCTGAGCCGGGTCCTGGTGGAGGGCTCCCAAAAAAGGGTGGCCAGTATTTTCCCCCGCGCCAAACCGCGCGCCTCGTCACCCATGGCTTGAATGCGGCTACAGACCTCGATGAGATGCTGGATTTCCTCGTCGTCAAAGTCATTGACGTCGACAACGTGGCGCCCTTTAAACGCGTAGGGTTCCATGGATTCCTCGATTATTGCGAATTGGCCGGCGGTCACGCATCGGGGCGCGCCTCGACCCCGCGCGGTTTGCAAACGGTTGGCCGCGCATGAAACGCGACCCCGTCCGAGCGCCTCTGCGTGATGCCCGTCTCGTTGTCCGGCCAAATGCGAATACTAGCATTTCAACCCTTTCCTCACAAGCGCGATCACGGACCGAAAACCGCGCTTGCGCCGTGCGGGAATTACCCGCGACCTATTTCCTTCAGACCGATAGCCGCGCCATTCAGCGCGTGGTCTCGAACCTGCTGGACAACGCGATAAAATACACGACGCCCGGCGGCTCGATCCATTGAGAGTTGCGCGATCAGGGGAACAGCGTCAAGCTATGTCTTTTCGATAGCGGAATGGGCATCCAACCCAAGGAGATTCCCTTAATTTTTAACCTTTTTCACCGCGGCGACCGCGGCCGCTCCCATCCGGGAAACGGCCTGGGATTGAGTTTCTGCAAGGCTACCCTCGAAGCGTTGGGCGCCGGCATCGAATGTGAAAGCAAACCCGGACAGGGCTCCAGGTTCAGGTTTTGGCCTCCGGCCCAAGGGACACCCGGGAACCATGCCCAGGATTGAGCGCTTCCGGAAACGAGCATTCGCGCGACATTCTACATTCGCGCAATCGACTCTGAAGCGAAAAATCCTAAAAAACCGGAGATCCGCCCGGCCAAATTTGATATAGTGGCGAAGCATGTTGCTTTCCCTTCAGGATGAACCCACATCCGGCTGGTCCCCTACTGAGACGAGGTGAGACTTGATCCAGCTTGACGACCTGCTCAAGGTCATGGTCGAGATGGAGGGCTCGGACCTTCATTTCAAACCCATGCGACCCCCGCTTCTGCGCAAGGACGGCGTTCTCAAACCCCTGCGCACGGATCCGCTGAAGCCAGACGCCATCGAAAAAACCGTCTTGTCCCTGCTCAAGGATCGCCACCTCAAGGAGCTGGAGGAGAAGCTGGCCGTGGACGTGGGTTACTCGGTTCCCGGGGTTTCGCGCTTCCGGGCCAACATATTTGTGCAGCGGGGGACCTACGGCGCC
Organism: Acanthopleuribacteraceae bacterium; assembly: GCA_041940685.1. Lineage (GTDB taxonomy): Bacteria > Acidobacteriota > Holophagae > Acanthopleuribacterales > Acanthopleuribacteraceae > JBGTRP01. The sequence goes on along the minus strand of JBGTRP010000585.1, from coordinate 118 downwards.
GTGTTCCGGCGCATCCCCATTCAAATCCCCACGCTGGATGAATGGGGCCTGCCCGGCGTCATCAAGGAATTCATCAAGCTTCCCCAGGGTTTGGTCCTAGTGACCGGCCCCACGGGTA
>JBGTRP010000584.1:0-5151 GCA_041940685.1 Acanthopleuribacteraceae bacterium | reverse complement strand
GAAAAATTTCCATCCAACAAATTGTCCAATAAAACAGAGTTCGACTTCGGCATGCCTGCGCCGGCAGATAGAAAATTAAGTTTTTTGATTCCCAAATCCCATTGGGTTCATCTTAGCTTTTCCCCTCTTATGAAACATGTTCAGGTCTGGTCCTTGCCCGGGGAAGATTTTCTGTGTGTGGAGCCTTATCAAGGCCCTCCCAATAGCATCAATTCTGAAGCCGCGGATTTTATATCTAATGTCAAGGAACAAGAATACTGGTTGGAAATTCAGGTGTCCAGTTCCCTGGAAAAACAAGAAGCTTCCAGAGTGGGAAAAAATAAACAATCTGTAAAAACTTCTGGGTCGACATCATCTTTTGCCATGGGATTGGGAAGTCAAAAAACGAGGAAAACCCTAGCCAAAGATCCTGGAGAGTTTTTAGATTCGCCTAGCGTTTTGTGGGTTGGTTGTGGAGATTTTTTCCGCCGGGTCGCCAAAGAGGGAACTTTTCATGAGTTCCTCAAATCAGGCGGCAAACTGACCTTGGTTGACGTCCGGGATGCAAAAGATATGAAAGAATATTTAAAAGACTGTATCGGTGAACACGAGAGGGTTTCCTATTACGACGTTACCGATAACGCCATGCGAAGAGATTTGCTCTACAATCGGAAAAATGAAAAAAATCGCATTTTCACTCACTGTTACATCGCCAATTGGCCTCAGGCACACCTTCTGAGCGCGGTGAAGTACTCGGCTCTATGTCAGGGAGGTGAGATCATCATTACAAAGCCATTGGATCTGAATATCCCAATGGTCAATGATCTTGCCCTGGGGCTCTTTCCCGATATTGTGGAAAAAGTTCGCATGGACGATCATTATCGAAACAAGGGTGCCATAAGAGACTTCCATCGGATTCTGCCTAAACTTCAAATTAATGAACCCGGAAAAGCCGGTGGGTATGGAAAGCTTTTATCTTTTCGAATGTGGTTGGTCGAGCCAACTACTATCGAAGAGGAACAAAGGCGCAGTGCTCTTGAATGTGGGATTATTTGGGACTTGGCAACACATTTGGTGAGCTTGATTCAACTGTTCTTCATCGAAAGTCCGCACCCGGCACTCGCCGCTTATTGTGGCGGGAACCCAGCTAAATTAGATAGGGTGCGGCTATCGATTCGAAACGTCATTCGGTCTCGGTACATTGGAGTTGAGCTCAAGACAGACGATGCGGAAACCTTTTCAGTGATAGAAGTAGCCGTAGTATTTCGCAAAAAAGAGTGGGATGGCAGTTGGCGCGAGAAGGTTGAAATTCCAGGGCTCCTAGTTGTAGGCAAGGGTGTATATGCAGCGGCTGGAATTAAAGACCCTGTCAAACAGCTGGACTTCGAGTTTGAGCAGGAGCATGTAAGCCTGAACTTAGCCAACAATAGCCTTATTCCCAACTTTCATGATTTTCAACCTCAAAAAGAATCGGGCTTTAACCAATCGGTACTTGAGCTAATCACGCACAAGTACCGTGGCCAAGGTCAAAGCGTTGAGAGCATCGAGGGGGGGCGATTTCACTGTGGCATGAATTTCGAGTTGTCCCTTCAAAACATAAGGTACATTGATCGAATTAGGTCTCATCAATCTGGCAGAGATTTGAAGAGGGCTCATGTGGTTGGATCTCCCGTTGGCGCAATTCTAAATCGCTTGGCGGGAAGGGGCCTCTTGAGCAAGAGATGGCTAGATGTAAAAAGATATGGTGATCGGCCACCCACGTAGCTCCAATTTTTTATCTTCTTTTTGAAATAAGTGAAGAGAAGATGTTCGGTTCCTAGGACCCATGACGACGATGAGGCCGGTAATGCGGTTAAGTTGAAAAATATTGTGTCAGATCTTAGCTGTGCCTAACTATCTAACGGATTTTGTTGAATTTGAAGAATAATATTTTGACTTTTCCTGTTTCGAGAGTTTATATTGGCTGTTGAGGATGAGGCGATGGTCGTCAACAGTGAAAAGGTCAAACTCGATCAGATTGATGTGGAGATATTGCGCATTTTGCAAGCCGATGGCCGCATCTCCAACGCCAAGTTGGCCGCGCGCGTAGGGCTGACCGCGCCGCCCATGCTGGAGCGGGTGAAGAAGTTGGAGCGCGGCGGCGTTATTCGCGGATACAAGGCCATCCTGGATGCGCGGCTGCTGGGCATGGATTTTTTCGTGTTCGTGGCCGTGAACCTGGACGTGATTGAGCTGAGCGAGGTCTCGCGCTTCGAACGGGAGCTCGGTGAAATGGAAGAGGTTCTGGAGTGTCATCATATCGCGGGCGATATCGACTTTCTGCTGAAGGTCAATGTCCGGGATCAGGAGCATTACAAGGCTTTCGTCACCGATCGGCTCGCCAAGATCAAGGGCATCAACCGCCTCCATTCATGGGTGGTTCTGGACACCATCAAGGACAGCCGGGAATTTGCCATTGCGGCGCCCGAACAGAAATGAAGCGCGCGGCCGCAAACTGTTGCGGACCCATCGCCGGCGGCATCCAAAAAAAAGAATTTGGGAAGAACAGATTGAGAGGTAATCGATGAGTTTTGCTTCTACCGATATTTTCGGTTTTGATTATGTGCAACATTACGTGGGCAACGCAAAGCATAGCGCCTGTTATTTTGCGGCCTTGTACGGTTTTAAGATCGTCGGGTACATGGGCCCGGAAACGGGTGTGCGGGACCGGGTTTCCTATTTGCTGAAGCAGAACGACCTGGTGTTCGCCATTACCGCGGCGCTCCAGCCGGAGCATCCCATTCAAGGTTTCGTGAACAAGCACGGCGATGGCGTGGCCGAGCTTTCCGTGCGCGTGCGCGATGTGAGTAGCGCCTTGGACCACGCCCGGGCGCGCGGCGCCGAGGTGGTGCATGAGCCGGATACCATTCGAGACGAGCACGGTCTCTTTCGCCGGGCTTCGATCAGGATCTACGGCGACACCCTGCTGACCTTGCTGGACCGCTCTCAATACAAGGGACTCATGCCGGGTTATGGCCCTTACGAGGGGCCGCAATTCGCTAAAAAAGAAACGGGCCTGATTGCCGTGGACCATATTGTCGGCAACGTGGACGAGGGTGAAATGAATGTCTGGGCCAAGTTCTTCGAGGATACCCTGGATCTGGAGACCTACATCCATTTCGACAAGGGCGATATCAGCACCCAATACTCCTCCTTGCTTTCCAAGGTGGTGCGTTCCAAGAATAGCGCGGTAAAGTTTCCCATCAACGAACCCTCCGAGGGCATCAAAAAGAGCCAAATCGAGGAGTATCTGGAGGTAAACCACGGGCCAGGGGTACAACACATCGCCATCCAGACCCGCGATATCGTGGCCACTATCGAAGCTCTGCGTGAGAACGGGGTTGAGTTTATCGGGACCCCGGAGACTTATTACGATGTTGTCGCGGACCGGGTGGCCCTGTTGGAAGAAAATCCCGAGGACATCAAGCGGCTCCATATCCTCATCGACGACGAGGGCCAGGGTTATTTGCTGCAATTGTTTACCCAGCCCGTGGGAGACCGGCCCACGCTTTTCTTTGAGATCATTCAGCGCAAGGGTAGCGAGGGTTTCGGGCAAAACAATTTCCAGGCGTTGTTCGAGTCCATCGAACGAGAGCAGGCCAAACGGGGCAACCTTTAAAAAAAGAGGAAGCATCCCGGAGCGATCGCTGGTTTGCACGCCGCACAAAGACGATTATACTGAGTCCGATCCCTTTACAGCCGTTCCCACGCCAACAGCTCGGGTCGGGTCGCCAAAGCTTGAGAGGCCATGGAGGAAAGCATGCCGATCTACCACCAATTGGGTGAGCTTCCCAAAAAGAAGCACACGGTATTTAAAAAGGAGACGGGAAGTTCGGAAAACCCGCTTTACTGGGAAGAGCTGTTCAGCACCCTCGGCTTCTCGGGTATCTACTCCACGCTTTACCATATTCACCCGCCCACCAAAGTAAAGGCGGTCCGGACCCTGCAGCAAAAACTCTACGCCCATTGGAGCGAGGCCCCCAAACAGCCCTATCATTTCTACACCCACCACGCGCCCCTTGGCGGCGACATCGTCTCTGGCCGTAACTACTTCCTGTTCAATTCTGATGTGGCCTTGGCCACCGCCGGTTTTTCCAGCGGTGAGGAGGCTGATCGCCGCTTTTACCGCAACGCCAGGGCGGACGAGGTGCTGTTCGTGCATGAGGGCTCGGGCGAACTGCACAGCGAGCACGGGTACTTAGAATTCTCGCGCGGCGACTATCTGTTGGTGCCGCGCGGGGTGATGTACAGGCTGGAAAAGCTCTCGGCCGGCAACCGATTTCTGATCGTGGAATCGTTCGGGCCCGTGCATACGCCGAAGCGCTATCGCAACGAGTTCGGGCAGTTATTGGAGCACGCGCCATTTTGTGAGCGGGACCTGCGCCTGCCCCGCTTTCGCCAGCCAGTGGACAGCATCGAGCCCGCGGCATTGATTGTAAAAAGCGGCGACCAATTGCATGAATACACCCTCGACCATCATCCTTTCGATGTGGTGGGCTGGGACGGCTATCTCTATCCCTACGCCTTCAACATCGAGGATTTTATGCCGATCGTGGGTAAGATCCACCAGCCGCCGCCGGTTCACCAGGTGTTTCAGGCGCCGGGATTCGTGCTGTGTAACTTTGTGCCGCGCCTCTTTGACTTTCATCCGGAAGCCGTGCCCGCGCCCTACTTCCATCAAAACGTGGACAGCGACGAGGTGCTCTACTACGTGGATGGCGATTTCATGAGCCGCAAGGGGGTGGAATCGGGCTCCATTACGCTTCACCCCGGCGATGTTCCCCACGGCCCCCAGCCCGGCAAGGTCGAGGCCAGCATCGGTAAAAAGGATTGCTACGAATACGCGGTGATGGTGGATACCTTCAAACCCCTGCAACTGACGACCCTGGTGCGTGATGTGATGGACGAGGATTACGTGCGTTCCTGGCTCAATCGCTAGGCAGGCGCGCCGGATTTTGGTTGGAAAAGGAAGGGAAAGCCGATGGCGGCCACGATTGAGGTGAGTTTCTTACAAGAGTTGGGTCTAAAAGGAGATGCGGAGGCCCTGGCCGCGCGCATCAACGCCCAATTGGCAAAGCCCGATCCGGTAGAGGCCTGGGATGGCCTGCGCCGCGAGGCGTTGCGGCCCGATCA
>JBGTRP010000583.1:0-5158 GCA_041940685.1 Acanthopleuribacteraceae bacterium | reverse complement strand
GCGGCGTTGAGAAAGACATCGACCGCCTTCGCCTGCCAAGCCTTCCACCCGCAACCCGGTTCACGGATCGTGAACCACCGGTGGCCCAGCTCACCACCTTGGATCCCGTCCATGAAAAGCCCATGCGTTCGGCATTGAACGAAGCGGGTTTTTCCCTCGTGGAGGGAGAGACGGAAAACGCCCTACACCTGGTGGTCGTGGAGGATTACCTGGACGCCCGGCTCAGGGAGATCAATCAAAGGGCGCCGCGGCGCAAGCGGCCGTGGATGCTGGTCAAGCCATTCGGCCTGGAACCCTGGGTCGGTCCGATCTTTGCCCCCGAGAGCGGGGGCTGTTGGGCCTGTCTCGCCCACCGAATCGAGGGGAACCGGCCCCTGGAAGGGGTGTTGATGCGGCTGCTCGACCGCGATGTGCCCCCCCGCCACCCCATCAGAAATCGGCCTGAGTACCAAATCTTTGCCGCGAAACTGGCCTATCGCCTGGCCTTGAATGAAACTCTTGGCGTGAGGGAACCCGAGCGGGTTCTGCTCACCCTCGATGCCCGGGAGGGGCGAGTGAAACGCCATGCCTTCATTCGCCGTCCCCAATGCGCCCAATGCGGCGAGCCCCGGTATCAAGGAATTTGCGACGCGGCGGTTCCTAGCTTGCGCGGCCGAAGAAAAACACATTTCAGCGCCCTTGGCCATCGCGCCAAGCCCGCTGCCGAGGTCCTCGCGAGTTTGCGTCACCATGTGAGCCCGATCACTGGCATCGTGAACGAATTGAGGACCGCGCCCGGCAAGGCGGATGCGGAATGGGCGCATTCGGTATATGCCGGTCCCAACAGGGCGCTACGGCCAGAAGGCATCCAGAATTGGATTCGCTACCGCGAAAATATCAGCGGCGGCAAGGGGTTCTCGGAGGAGCAGGCCCGCACCAGCGCCATATGTGAGGCCATTGAAAGGCATTCATGGGTTTGGCAGGGTTACGAGCCGAGAACCTTCGCCGCCATGTCGGATTTGGGCGAGCGCGCCCTTCATCCCAACCAGTGCATGCACTTCAGCCCAAGCCAATACAGGCAACCCGATCGCATGCGCGTTCCCGAACCATTCGATCCCAACCATCCACTTACCTGGGTTCCCTTGTGGTCGTTCCGCCAGCAGTGCTTCCGCTACCTGCCGGCGCAATACTGCTACCTGAATTTTCCCCTGGGGAGAGAACCCCGTTTCTGTTTCAGCGACGCCAATGGTCACGCCGCGGGCTCCTGTCTTGAGGAAGCAATGCTGCAGGCCTTGCTGGAGTTGGTGGAGCGCGATAGCGTCTGTATCTGGTGGTACAACGGGCTGCGCCGGCCGGCAGTGGATCCGGCGAGCTTTGAGAGCGGCTTTATCCGCGATGCGGCGGCACAGCATCACGGGATCGGCCGGGAGTTGTGGGCGCTCGATCTGTGCTTCGACCTGGAGGTTCCGGTTTTCGCGGTCATTTCGAGGCCCATCCGTAAAGGAACGGAGGCAACCGCAATCGGTTTCGGGGCGCATCTGGACGCGGGGATTGCCATGAGCCGCGCCCTCGCGGAGGTCAATCAAATGCTGCCCGGCGCAAGGAACGGACCGGCAAAAGAAGGGGATGGGGTCATTCCCGCCTGGATGAAACCGGATACGAGTACGCCCATCCGCAAGGCGGCTGATTTCGAATCAACCTGGAGCGAAGACTTTCTGGAAGATCTCACCAATCTCGTAAACCTTTTCGGCAGCAAGGGCATGGACACATTGATGCTCGACCTCACGCGACCGGATACGGGATTGGCGGTGGTCAAGGCCGTGGCGCCTGGACTGCGTCATTTCTGGCCCAGGTTCGCCCCGGGCAGGCTTTACAATGTACCGCTCCAATTGGGATTGCTCGACCGTCCGCGGCAGGAAAGTGAACTCAACCCACGACCCTTCTTTGTATGATGGCTGGTCAACGCCATTTCGATCCGGCGTAACCCTCCGGAATCTCCAGCATGCGGAGGTTCGTGGTTCTCAATTGCTGGTAGGAGAAGGAGGATTGCCGGTACGGCCTGCCGTTGCGGTATTCCACCACGAGCAGTGGCAGCCCCTGCAGCGGCGCCAACCCCCAGAAGGGAAGCTTATCCGGTTGCCAAAGTAGGCATGCCTCGCCCTCGACGCGGTTGTGCGCCAGGAATTGGAGCACGACCTTGAGGCCCGCGATCTCCTGCGGAGTGAGAATGGTGGCGTCCCAATCCGTAACCCAAATGCTCAATTGTTTGACGCCATTCTGGTAGCGCTCAAAAAGACCGCAGGCATAGTTGTTCATGCGCGCGCGCTTGCCCGTGCGCTTGAGGCTCAATGGGCTGGAATAACGCCGCATATCCCGAATCTCTTCCACGCCGAGATCAAAAGTGGTCACGACTCTTTCCCGTACCGTTTCGTTGATCAATTCGGGTTTGGAGGTTGTGAGAATCCGGCCCAGACCCATATCGGACAACTGCTTTTCCAGCCGCTTAAATTCGGCCGCCTTGCGATCCCGCACGGCGACGATCGTTTCCATGAAATGTTCCGGCTTCAACTCCAAATAACTTTTGCTCCAGGGCATCACCTTGAAAAGTAGATGGTCCAGGCTGTCGTAGAGGAGATAATCGTCGCTTCGTTGCTCGGCCTTCGCCTCATGCAGCCGCAGTCGAGCGCCCTCCATAATGATTTTTATTTCCTGGACCGTCTCCGGCCCACCGCTCATGAGCTTGGTTTCCACAATCACCTGAGAACCCGCGACGGCCATCGGGGAGATCAGCAAAAAAAGCAATGGTATAGCGGTCTTCATTGGGCCCCCTTTGTTTTTCAATTTATTGAGATAATTGGATTGGGTTTCCACCGAACTTGAGTTCCTCACCAGCCATTTTCCCGCGCCGGGATGCGCCAGCCGCCCTATGCCAACCTATTGCCGCAGCAGCCTTTTCAAGGTCTCGCTGCGCTGAATCAAAACCGCGTCCTCGATGTCCCGGTATGGTTCGGGAAGGAGCTTGGGATAGGAGCAGTGCAAGGCCGCCAGCAGGGTTTGAAACTCGCGCTGGCGCTTGATGGATTTGCTGGCCTGCCAGCCGCTCAACACATCGAGCGCGGAACGCTTGGGAGCCTTGCGTTTCTGGGCGAGAACCTCGGCCACGAAATTGCGGTAATCCCGCGCCGAGTAATAGTCGGTCTGTCCCAAAATGGGTTCGATTTCCGACCCGGGCAAAGGTATTTTTTTGCGGCGGAACATTTCAACCACGAAGGCGCGGCGTTCCTCGCCCTCCAGGTCGAAGACTGGGATCTGGACCGGCGCCCGGCTTTTGATATCGGGGTCCAGTTCGTCTGGGCGCGAGGTCATCATCGCCCAAAGGACCTTCCCCAGGTAACTGGGGTTCCCCATCATTTTGATAATGTTCCCCGATAGGCGTTGCTCGGTTTGGTGGGTTTCCGCGGCGTGGACCGACCCAAAGGCGGTATGCGCCTCGTCCACCAATATCAGAATTTTGCCGAAGGTCACGATATGCCAGCGCAACAATTCGAAGAAGCGGTCGGTCTCGCCGAAGTAGGAGCCGCGAATGCCTGCCAACTCGATGACCACCCTGCCGGAGGCCGCCGCGTAGGCTTCCAGTTGGAAGGTTTTCCCCGCGCCGTTGGGGCCGGACACCAGCATGGCGGAGACCGCGGTTTCCGGGTCCTCACAGCGTTCGAAGATTTCCTTCAGGATCGCGCCCGTCTGCTTGTAGCCAATGATGTCCTTGGGTTTGTGCGCGGGATATTTAATGCGGATGATGTCGCCGAGCTCCGCTTGAAGGATGTCATTGACCTCCTTGACCACCCGCTCGCGGGTCAACGGTTTCTTGGTCCGGGCCGCCACCTCGAGCACGTCCTTCACATGGCTGAGCGTCATGCCGGCCGTGTCCTCGGCAAAGCGTTCCTTGCCGCCCACGAACCGCATACCCTTCCGTTTACCCGCGAAATGGCGGACAAACCGCAGGCGCTCCCGCTGATTGGGCAGCTCGATCTCGATATGGCCGCAGTTGGCCAGCGAGGCGATCTTGCCGTTGAGCTCCGATTTGACATGGCTGATCAGGATGATCAGGTCGGGACCCTCGAAGAAAGGCGAACTGGAGACCCAGGACAAAAACGCCACCAGTCTTTGACGATCCAGCTCTGAGAGCCGCCCATAATCCCCGGGCGGGAAGATGGCGCCGGCGAAGGACATGATGGCGCAAAGGGGTTTGGTGTCGGGCTCCAGTTGACGCACGCGGTGGAAGGCATCGGCAATGCCCCGCAACAGGACCAGAGCGGCCAAGGGGTTGTGGCGGCTGGACTCGATCATGCTTTGAAGCGCTTCCACCCGACCCCGGGGCGTATAGCTGCCATCCTTGGATTCACAAATGCGGATTACTTCATGCTCGGTGGCCAAATCGTAAAACCCCAATCCCGAGGACAGATCCAGGCGGATGAGGTTGAATTTGGGCGCCATTTCCCGATGCAGCAGGGGCTCCAGGGGCAGGTAGCTTTCGGCGGCGCTGCCGTGAAAAAGGCCGTGAATATCGCCGGTGAGGATGACCACATTCTCCCTGCGCAATCCATAAGCCTCGCTGAGCGCCTCCAGGAAGCGGGGACGGCCGGAGCCGCTGGACTTCTTGGGACTCATGGGTGCCGGCTCTCTTTGCCAACGGCCGGCGTCGCGGGCTCCGGCTCGGACAGTCGATAGGCATCACGATGACTCAGGTCAAAATCCCTGAGATGCTGGCGGAAATCAGGGTCCAGGCCTTCCTTGCGGATTTTCGCCACCATCGCCTTCATTTCCTTGGAATATTTGAAATCGGTGGGCTTGGGGTGTTCGAAGGGCGAGGCCAAATCAGCCACGAACTTGGCGCCCTCCTGTCCTTCCTGGTCGCTGCTGTAGTACTGGGATAACACGAGCACACGCGAACCCAGGAAACAGGCTTCGTCCAAATCATGGGTGACAAAAAAAACCGTCATGCCGGTTTCTTCCCACTGCTCCAGGATGAAGAGCTGCATGTCTTGGCGGGTGCTGTCGTCCAGCGCGCCGAACGGGCTGTCGGCAATGGCGTCGAAGCAGGTGATCTGAACGTTGGTCGGCGCCCAGCCGATGCCGCGCTTCAGCCGGTCGCCTTCGAAACGGGTGCCGAAGGCGCGGT
>JBGTRP010000582.1:0-5161 GCA_041940685.1 Acanthopleuribacteraceae bacterium | reverse complement strand
CCGCGAGGCGATCCTCGACGGACTCGAGTCCCTCTTCCTGGAACGGGGCTTTCGCGACCTGACGGTCGAAGAGCTGGCGAGCGAGCTGCGCTGCTCCCGCCAGACCCTCTACCGAGTGGCGCCGAGCAAGCCGGAGCTGTTCCTGATCGTGCTCGATCGATTTCTGGAGCGAATTCGGGCGCGGGGTCGTGCGGCGGTCGACGCGGCGGTCACCCCGATCGACCGGATCGAGGCGCTGCTCGAGCCCGGCATCGAGGCGACCGTACCCGCGAGCCGCCGATTCACGGAGGACGTCGCCGGCTACGAGCCCGCGCGGCTCCTGCTCGCAGAACACCAGCGCGAGCGCATGCGCCTGCTGCGCGACGTGGTCGAAGCGGGGATCGAGAGCGGCGCGTTCTCGGGCTTCCACGCGCATCTCGTCGCCGAAGTCATGATCGCGGCCGTCGGCCGCGTGAGTCAGCCGGACTTCCTCGCCGAGGCCGGCCTCTCGATGAGCGAGGCCTTCGCCGAGTGCAGCCGCCTGATACGCTCGGGCCTCGCCCGGAGCGAGAACTAACAAGGAGCCGACATGTCCAAATACGAAGTCTTTCTCTACAACGTCCCAAAGGTAAATGAGGACGGCACCAAATCTCTCCCCATCGATCCTCACAAGTACCAGGAATTCTCCAGTGAGGAAGAAGCGCAAAAGTGCTCGGACGAGAACAAGGGCAAATTTGACCGCGTCGTCCTCATCCATACCGACGATGAGAACGCCCAAAAAATGATCAAGCGTTACCAACTGGGAGTCGCGGATTAGCCAACAGCCATCCGGTGGTTTGCATTCCGTGATTTGAACGCGGAATGCCACCGGACCGGCCACCCCTTTCCCCGCATTGCCGTGGATGATGGAGACAGGGCAAGCCGGCGCCCCCGCGTTCAAAAGAATCCGGCGCCGGCAAAAAAGCGCTTGACCCTGGAACAGGTTCCAGGGTCTATAGTACCCGGAGAGGACGGAGGTGAATGGGCCATGCACTACCGATCCGGGCAATTGGCGGCCTTGGCGGGCATCAGCAGCGACAGCCTGCGCCATTATGAGCGCAAGGGCGTGCTTCCCCTGCCGGAGCGCACGGATTCCGGATACCGGCAATATCCGCCGGAATCGCTCACCCGCGTACGGCTGATCCGGCGCGCCCTAAGTCTGGGTTTTACCCTCGATGAGTTGGCGCGCATCTTTCGCGCGCGCCAGCGGGGCGAGCCGCCCTGTACGGAGGTGCGCGCCCTGGCCGTGAAAAAGCTTCAGCAATTGGAGGACAAGCTCCGCCAATTGGAAAGCCTGCGCACGGAATTGCGGGACATGATCGCGGATTGGGACGCCAGGCTGAGCCGTACAAAACCGGGTCACGCGGCGCGCCTTTTGGATTCCCTGCTGGAACCCCAAGCCCATCCAGGCGTCGAAACTCGTTGAGGCCTCACCTCCCTTCTTTTTTGCACTGAAAAGCTTCGCCTTTTCGGCAAATCAAAGGAGGCGGTATGAACATTTCCCTTTTTTTCATTTTGGTCGCTACCCCCAACCAACCGGTTCAAGAGCCGACCCATGAAACGGCATGGCCGCTCGTCCACCACGCGGGCATGCTTCGAAACATCATGCACAAGGGCGATACGGCCGCCAAAATCCGGCTCGCTTCCCTGCCGATCGGCGCCGATTATTACGCCTTGGGAGCGCTTGAAAAGCTGGACGGCGAGATTTTAATTCTCGGTGGGGAAACCTACTTGACCCGGGCGCGAGGCAAGCAGGCCTTCATCGAAGAAGACATGGACCAGGGCGCCGCGCTTCTGGTTTACGCCCAGGTCGAGGCCTGGCGGGAGCTGAGCATTGCCGAGCCCATGGCCGACATCAAGGCGCTGGAAGCCCGCATCGGCAAGGAGGCCATGCGATTGGGCTGGGATTCCAAAGAGGCTTTTCCTTTCCTGATCAAGGGCGAGGCGGCCGAGGCTGCCTGGCATGTGGTCACCGAACCCGAGCCCAACGCGCCCCGAACTCACGAAAGCCATCGTAAGGCGGGCCTGAATGGTTCGTTCTCCAAGAAGCAGGTGGAGATCCTCGGCTTCTATTCAACCAGCCACCAGGGCGTGTTCACCCATTTCGACAGCAGGGCTCACATGCATGTTCGGCCACTGGGCGAGCGTTTCGCCGGCCATTTGGACGCGATTCGCCTGGAGGCCGGATTCACCCTATCCCTGCCGGGAGCGTCCGGGAATTAATCTGGCGCCGCCGTACCCTTGGCAGGACGCTCCGGCAGCAAGTCCAGGGCCCTCAATATCTCCCGGGCTTTGGTCCGCGCCGTGGGGCCTCTTGGGTCCTCTCCCTCGGCGATGTTGAGGGCAAACACGAATTCTCCCTTTTCACAACGCAAGTGACCCACGAACCAGCCCAAGAGCCAGTTGCCGGATTCCCAATCGCTGCCGGTTTTTCCGCTCAGCCTGTAATCGGGGCCTTCCTCCTGGACCAGAATCTTTTTGGTGACCTCAAGAGCGTGGTCTCCCAGGGGCAAACCGTCGCGGTAGAGCTTGGCTAGGAACACGATTTGCTCGTCGGCGCTGATCTTCAGGGAGTTGCCCAACCAGAAGCGGTCGATCCCGCCACTGATATCGCGGTTACCGTAGTCCAACAGATCGAGGTACTGGCGCATGCGCTCGGCGCCAATATCCCGCGCCACGCTTTGGTAGTACCAGACGACCGAATATCGAATGGCCGAGGCCAGGTCGTGGTCGCGCTCCCAGACCTTGAGCATTTTCGGCGCCCCATCCCATTTTTTGCGGCTGCGCTCGTTTTCCAAAACCCCGGTCTCCAAGCCAATTAATGAGTTGGGGATTTTGAAGGTGGAACAGGGCGCGAACCGCTGGGAACAGCGAGACTCATTGAAGCGCAAATAGAGGTTCCGCTCCAGATCGTAGAGCACAAAACAGCCTTGATAGCCTTCAAAAAAAGGGGTCAACCGGATATCCGGCCAGGGTTTTTGTGCGCCAGACTCCGAGGGCCCGGAAGCCGCGAGCATTCCGGAGCCGCCAAGCAGGACGAGCCAGCAACCCAACCACCAATCAAAACGGCCGCGTACATTTTTTCGGCGTCCCTTCATCCCGTTCATTCGATATAGTTTCACCATGGTTCCTCCCTCATAGCTGCAAAAAAATGACAATCGGGTCACGCGGATCATGTTGAGGGAAATGGGTGAATTTGGTTTGAAAACCCAATGAACATTTTGTGAAAAATGAAAAAACGGCGGATCAAAAAAAAGCCACCGAGTTGGTGGCTTCAAATACCGAATTTCAAGGAAGCATTTGGTACGGACTGAGGGATTCGAACCCCCGACCTTCTGGTTCGTAGCCAGATGCTCTATCCAGCTGAGCTAAGTCCGCACGTAACTTAAAACGTTTCCTAGAACGCGCAAAGCATAACGGGTATCCCGGCCACTGTCAATTGAAAAATTCGAGCCGGGACCCGCCATTACACGGGTTTTTCCTGAGTTTTACACGAGGCCGAAGCATGGGCTTCAGGGGCCAATTGAGGAGGCCGGCCCCAAGAAGACCGCCAGTGGGACGCCAGCGTGATAAAATGCCCCGTCACCCCCCGTCAGGCCGATGCGCTCCCTTGCGACGGAAGGTTTACCTTTGCCGGGTTGTCCATGATCGATCCCCGTTTTGACGAATTCAAGAAAAAGCTGCAAAATCGCCTGTTGCTCACCTTGGCGTTGCTCGTTTTGGCAACCTCTTACGGCACCTTCGGCTTTGCCTATATTGAGAACGCGCCCCTATTTGACGCATTTTACATGGCCGTCATCACGATGACCACGGTGGGTTTTGCCGAGACCATTCCCCTCTCGGAAGCCGGCCGCCTCTTCGCGGTGACCGCCATTTTCGCGGGTCTTATCTGCTCGGGCCTGTCGATTGGCATCTTGACCAACCTGATCTTTGAAGAAACCCTACTTCAGGTTCTAAGAGGGAAAAAAATGGAAAAAATATTCAAGAAGCTCCAGGGCCACTACATCGTCTGCGGATATGGAACCACGGGCCGCGGCATCGTGAGAGAACTCGCGGCGCAGGGCAGAACCACGGTGGTGGTGGACATGGCCGAGCCGGATGAGCTGCCGAGTTTGCCTCCCGGCTGTCTGATCTACCACGGGGACGCCTGTCGGGATTCCGTGCTGCGGCGCGTGGGCATCGAGAGGGCCAAGGGCTTGGCCTCGGCGCTCACCGAGGATGCCGACAATGTGTTCGTCACCCTTACCGCGCGCGCCTTGAACCCCGGGCTCACCATCGTCAGCCGCTACAAATCCGAGAGTTCGGGCTCCAAGCTGATCACCGCGGGCGCCAACCGCGTGGTTTCCCCCTACCGCATGGGCGGCAAACGCTTGGCCCTGGCCCTTACCAGTCCCCTGATTCAGGAAGTTTTGGACCTGACCTTCCAACGCTCCGCGCTCAAGGTCTGTTTTGCGCATATCAGGGTGCCGCCCGGTTCGCCCCTTGCTGGAAAAACCATCTTGGAGACTCGCGATCAGAACCATCCTTCAGGCGCCCTGATCGTGGGCGCCATCGACAAAAAGGGCGCGGCCCTGTTCAACCCGCCGCCGGATCAGCCCATCGACGATCTGGATGAGTTGTTGGCGCTGGGCGATGATGACCAAATCCGGAGCTTCTCGGATTTTTTAAATGGGGATCAGGCTGGGTAAAGCCCTTTGCAAAAGGCGCTGATTTTTTGGATGGAGCCCGGTTCCTTTCCTTGGAGGCCAGCCATTGACAGCGCGGGGAAAAGAGTATACTTCTTCCCTTACACATGAACGTGCCGCGAGGAACCTACCGACCCGGCGCTCAGGAGTCGCTTCATGAATATCCGAACCCACATGCTCGCCCTAATTTTTTGTCTGTGCGCGCCCCATGCGCCGGTGATCGCACAATCCGTCAGCGAACCCTTTCTGCCGCCGACCCTGAAATGGGAAGGCAAAAGCCTGGAGCTGCTCACTCACGAGAACGATCCCTGGATCACCCGCTTCGAGAAGTCGGGCCTCGCGGAATCCCCCGACTACGCGGACACCATGGCCTGGTTCCAGAAATTGGTCAACGCCGCGCCGGAGTTGAACATGGTCTCCATCGGCAAGAGTTGGCAGGGCCGCGATATTTTAATGAT
>JBGTRP010000581.1:0-5161 GCA_041940685.1 Acanthopleuribacteraceae bacterium | reverse complement strand
TCGGCGATGGCGGCGTGGGCCCCATGACGCGGCGGCTCAGCGACCTGTACGGCGAACTCACCCGGGCCGAGGGTTATCCGATCGTGGACGCATGACCGGGGCGGCTTGAAGTGGAAAAGTCCGGGGCCGTGCGGGGCTTGCACGCCTGGCCGTGGTAGAGGAGGAAGTCTTGGCAGAACATGAAAAAGAGAGAGATCCCGTGGATGAAAACGAACTGGAAGCGGGGGACGATGCGATTATCGGCCGCGCCTTTTGGTGGTCGTTTCTCGTGATTCTGGTGTTGGGTGGGGGAATTGCCGCGGCGCTGTTCCTGTTGAAACGGCCGCCTCAACCCACGGTCACAGAAAAAGAAGAGCTGGTTTTGCCCGAGGTGCGGCGGGAGAGCTTTGCCGTGCCGCCCCTGCCTTTTACCGACATCACCGCGGCCGCGGGAATCGATTTCATCCATGAAAACGGCGCCTATGGCGACAAGCTGCTGCCCGAGACCATGGGCGGGGGCGTGGCCTTTTTTGATTATGACGGCGATGGTTTCGACGACCTTTTGTTCGTGAACGGCAATCACTGGCCCGATCAGCCGTCTCCCGCGGAAGCGGCGACCCTGGCTCTTTACCGCAATGACGGAGCCGGCGGGTTTCGCGAGGTAACGGCCGAGGCCGGCCTGGATCACGCGCTCTACGGAATGGGCGCGGCCGTGGGCGATGTGGACGGCGATGGCGACCCGGACCTGTTCATTACGGCCGTGGGTGAAAACCGGCTTTTCGCTAACAACGGCGGTCGTTTTGAGGATATCACCGCGGCCGCGGGCGTGGCCGGCGATCCCGCCGCGTGGAGCACGGGCTGCGGGTTTTTCGATTACGACCGGGACGGCGATCTGGACTTATTCGTCTGCAACTACATCAAATGGTCCAAGGAGATCGACCTGGCCAACGACTTTCAATTGGTGGGAGTGGGCCGCGCCTACGGGCCGCCCACCAATTTCGAGGGCACCCATTCCTACCTGTACCGCAACGATGGACGAAGCTTTACCGATGTTTCCGCGGAGTCCGGCATTCAGGTGAGCAATCCCGCCACGGGCAATCCCATGGGCAAATCCCTGGCCATCGCGCCCGTGGATTACGACGGCGACGGCTGGATGGACGTGATCGTGGCCAACGATACCGTGCAGAACTTCACCTTCCACAACCAGGGCGACGGGACCTTTCAAGAGGTCGGCGCCGCGGTGGGCATGGCCTTCGACCGCAACGGCAACGCCACCGGCGCCATGGGCATCGACACCGCCTACTACCGCAACGACGACTTCCTGGGCATCGCCATCGGCAACTTCGCCAACGAGATGACCTCGCTGTATGTAAGCCAGCAGATCGCGGACCAGTTCGCCGACGAGGCGATCGGGGAGGGGATCGGCCCCAAGAGCCGAGCCGCGCTCACCTTCGGCCTGTTGTTTTTTGACGCCGACCTGGATGGCCGCGTCGACATGGTGCAGGCCAACGGGCATCTGGAAGAAGAAATCAACCAGGTCCAGGCCAGCCAACACTACCGCCAGGCCGCCCAACTCTTCTGGAACACGGGCGAGGCGCGCGGTTTTGAATTGGCCGAGCAGGTGGGCGACCTGAGCAAGCCCATCGTGGGCCGCGGCATCGCCTGTTCCGATATCGACGCGGACGGCGACCTGGACCTGGTGCTCACCCAAATTGCGGGACCGCCCCTGCTATTGCGCAACGACCAGACGCTCAACCACCATTGGATCGCCTTCAGCCTGAAAAACCGGGCGCCGGCAACCGCGTTTGGCGCCCGGATTGAAATCGACGTTGCTGGCCAAACACGAAAACGGTTCCTGATCCCCACGCGCGGTTATCTTTCCCACAGCACGAACCGCATCAGCTTCGGTCTGGGCGATGCAAACCAAATCGAGGGAGCCCGCGTCATTTGGCCGGACGGCGAATCCCAGGAGCTAGGTCCACTCACGGTCGACCAACGCCACGAGATCCGCCGGGAAGTAGAGTGAGGATGCCCGCCAGGGTGAAAGGCGGCGTGAATCTGGGAAAGAATCAGCTTTTGGGCATACCGAGTCGCAAGATTGGGGGGAGAGCCAAAATGTTGTGAGCTGTTCACGAGGTTGTTGGTATTATTGCCTTTTTCAAGGCTTATTAAGGAAATGGCCCGGCTTTATTCACCGGGCCATTTCCTATTCATGAAAAATCCGCAGTAGGAAATACTACCAGGACACTCCAATTGGCTGAAACTAGAGATGATATGGTGGTTCCTCGCAAAGAACGATCTGACAGCCTTCGCAATAGATGGAACCATCGGGATACATTATGCAGTAGGAACATACAAGGCAGGCGCGCCCCCCTTGAACCTGCACCAGTTCCGTGGGTTGCAGTTCTTGAGGCGGTGGGCTAGTGAATGAAGTGATTAAAAACAGTATTTTTAGAAGCATGTCTTCTCCTTTTTTAAATTTGAATGGTTGAAAAACGGATGATAGAGCCTTTCCAGCTTTTCCACCTTTTGAGATGGGAAAGTTTGTGCTCTCATGTGAATGTTGAATAGGGAATTGCTAAATTTTCATGTACCGATTGCGATACCGCCCTCAGAGATAGGCTTGCGGCAAAATCGGTTAGGTAATCTAGTTTTTGTTAGGGGCATAAGCTTTTAGAAATTGCCAACAAAATTTTGAACTAAAAAAATTAGGTATCGCAGATGGCAGTTTGATAATTTTTAGGCGTCATACAAAACGAGTGTTGGAACTCTCTCGGCCTCTGGCTTCGCTGACCCAATATGCCTAACCTGCGGCCACTCACATCAAAAACGGAAACCTCGCAAACCCCTTGGCCCTTTTCAAAATATTCCCGCCCATCCAAGGTTCCATCTACCGGGAAGCCCAGAAATCCATCCTTAACTACCCATTTGCCTGATTCTTTACTCCAATGGCAGGGCGAACCAATACTGTCGCTAATGAATATCTTGTTTGGGTGAGCTGCCACATTTCCCGTATCGGCCCGATCCGTTACCAGATACCGTTCTTGACCCGTACTGGCTGTATCAAAGAAAAAAATTTGATAGGCATAACCGGAAAAGTCTTCGGCGTTGCACCAGAGAACGATCCCGCTTTCAGGTAGTTCAGCAATTTCCCCTGAAAGTAACGGCTTTTTCCATAGGGTATGCACTGGTTTGCATCCCAAAAAGAGAAGGATTAGGGTCATCATCGGCAATCTCCTGGGGTTTTTTGGATCTTTGCCTTTGGGCTTATGCCTGGAAGACGACTGGTAATGGCGCTGTCCACATAAGTTGGGTAGCCTGAATCCTTCATGAAACCTCCTTGAAATATTGAGGCTCGTCCTACGCGGAACTTGTCCCATAAACATAGGAATTGGAAAATGATGAGGTGGGACAATTCCTATCGAAAATGGGACCTATCTAAATGGGAAGGGATAATTGTCCCTTCGTGGGCGAGAACCGTAAATTTACGAAGCAGGGGCAAAAAACCAAATTTTTGGCATTCCGATTCGAAAGATTGGGTGGCGAGCCAAATTAGTTTGAGTTGTTCCTGGATTCGTTGGCGATTTTCTTACCTGCTGGATTGGAATAGGCGGCTGAAGCAGGAAAGCGATTTGAAGGAATTGAGCAAGCGATTCATCGAAACCCTTATGGAAACATCGCCTGATGGCGAGACGACCATGTGCAAGAGGGACGCCTGGCCAATGGGATTCTCTAAGTGGGCCATTTTTCAACCTTTTTCAGGTTCGGAAAGCACAGGCGAGATATCTTTTGTGCTTTTTTGTAAAATTTGTAAAATTTTAATTGACTTTTTCCTAAATCGGCGTTACCTTTCCTCCGTTGCTTGACAAACTTGTGCTGATTTCTCTCCGTTAGGTTGGTTTCATGGAAGAATTGATCTCCACCGAGGACGCCGCCAGATTCTTGGGCGTCACCCGCCCCACCGTGATCAAGTACATTCAGGAAGAGCGCCTGGAAGCCATGCGCACGGGCAAGGCCTATAAAATCACCAAGGAAGACTTGAAACGATTCGCCGAGAGCATCGGCATGAGCGAAAGCCGTCTGACCAGCCTGGAAACCTTTTTAATGAAGCGCAACAAAAAGACCAGCGCGCTCGTCGTCCCCGGCTCGCCGGATAGCCTGCTGCTCAACGAACCCAGCCTCCCCATCGCCAAGGATTTGGACGTGCTCTACTTTCTTTCGGTGCGCACCAACGGCGAGGGTCACGAACTGCTGATTCGGGTGAAAACGCCCAAATTCTTTATCGGCCGCCACAGCCTGGCCTCGCTCTCGATCCAAGACCCCTATGTTTCCACCATCCACGCCATGCTGCTCTACCAGGACGAGATGGTTCAGGTGTTGGACCAGAGCACCAACGGCACCCGCCTCAACGGCCAGGTGCTGGCCTATAGCGAATCGCGCCTGCTGGGCGACGGCGATCAGTTCATGGTGGGCACCACGGTGCTTTCCCTGATCGCGCCCGGCCGGGTCGACCTCTATCTGGGTTCGGACCTTTCCGCGCGGGAATACCATCGCTCCCGCGCGTCCCAAAACGGAATGGGAGGCTAGGCGCGCATGTTGCTGAAAGAAGGGGAGAGCATCCAAGGAGATCGCGGCAGCTACCAGGTCCAGGGCAAGATCGGTAGCGAGTCCAGTTTCGGCGCCGTGTTCAAGGTCCTCGATGAGGAGGGGACTCCGCGGGTCATCAAGCAATTGTTGGGTCCCGCAAAAATCTCCCAAGACGTGGGGATGGATTACGATTACGTGCGCCTGACCTTCGAGCGGGAGGCCAAGATCCTCATCAGCCACAATAACGACCAAATCGTGAAGGGCTTCGATTTTTTTTCAAGGGACCGCGAGCTGTTTCTGGTGATGGAGTTCATCAACGGCGAGGACCTGGACCAATTGCTGATCAAGCATATGGAAACCAACAACGGCCTGCCCTTTCCGGAGGTGACCGCGGTCTCTATCGGTGCGGAGACCTGCCGCATACTCCACGCCATTCACCAGTTGCCGGGTCAGGTGCTGTATCGCGATCTGAAGCCGCGCAATGTCATGTGGGACGCCCAAAACCAGATCCTCAAGATCATTGATTTCGGAACCGCGCGTTTCATGACGGGCGGCGCCCATTCCACTCAGGCATTGGGCACGCCCGGTTACGCGC
>JBGTRP010000580.1:0-5163 GCA_041940685.1 Acanthopleuribacteraceae bacterium | reverse complement strand
TCTTTGGGGACAATTTTTAAGAGCAAATTTAGGCGATCCTTGTCTGCATGATGCAGAGTGTGAGGAAATTGACTGCAGTGTTGTTAGCAAATCGGATGCCAGTCGAGTCAAACCGACATGCGGCCAGAACATCTGTCTGTGTGTGAACTATCAACCAAGAAATTAATATAATTTTAAATTAATCAATTAAATGGCGATAATTATGAAAAAATTATTTATAGTTTTGACTTTATGTTTATTAGTTTCGAATGTTTCTTACGCACAAGAGGCGAATCAAAATCATGTCCTGGACGGACATATTTTAAAATTTGACGGTGTTGATGATGTTGTGATTGTCGGTCCTTTTAAGGACATGACAGTCAATACGTTTGAAGCATGGGTGAAACCGTCCGGGCGAAAGCGTGGTGCGGTTATTGCCAATGGGGGAGGCCCCAAAGCTTATTGCGGTTCGGGAGTGAGCTTATGGGCGCGAATCCACGAGGTCTGTTATGTCATTGATCCGGACGGTTGCGGAAATTATCATCGTATCTGTGCGACCGGAGATTTTGATAATCAATGGGTTCATATTGCAGGGACCTATGACGGAGAACTCATCAGAATTTATGTGAATGGAGAGTTAGCGAACTATAACGGAGAGGTAAAAATGGCTCCGAGTAAATGGCTTACCTTTGGCGGGTTTCAATTTTATAACGGAATTCAAAAACATTTCGATGGAGAAATGAAAGACGTCAGAATTTGGGATTATGCGCGATCGCTTGGAGAGATCCAGGAAACGATGCAGAAAAGACTGACAGGCAAAGAAAAAGGATTGGTCGGCTATTGGAAAAAAATACCGCAATTAAAGTGGTTTACACTCGCACTGAAGATGTGTTTGTTCACGTGTGGGAGCGAACTAAAATAGCTAACGAGGCCAATGCTAAAATTTTTGTGAGTATCCATGTAAATGCAAACCCAAACCGAAAAATCAAAGGCGTAGGAATGAAACTGGGTCCACACGTCCGCATCATTGAAGTGAAAAAAGTCCTCCGTGGCGGTGAATAAACGGCAGACATGGGAATGGTGGACCAGCACGCCTTTTGGTTTTCCCGTGGAGCCCGAGGTGTAGATGACGTAACAGGGCAGGCCGGCATCGCGAAACGCGGCGGGCGGTTGGACCGATGTCCGGTTCGGCTCGGGTTCCTGGTCGCCGGCTTCCAGCGGAACTCTCTCGGCCCCGTGTTCGGGCATGCGGAGATGCGGCTGGACGAGCAGCAATGGCAATCGGGCGTCCTCGATCATGTAAGCCAAGCGTTCAGAGGGGAACTTGGGGTCCAGGGGCACATAGGCCGCCCCCGTTTCCAGAATGGCCAAAATCCCGATTACCATCTCGAGCGATCGCTCCGAACACAAACCGACCAACACGCCGGGACCCGCGCCGCGCGCGCTCAGGCGCGCCGCCAGCCTCGCGGCCCTCGCCCGCAACGCGCCGTAACTCAGCGAGGCAGAGGCGCGGACCCGATCCTCCTCGGAACACGCCAGGCGGAGGGCAATTCTATCAGGCGTTCGCTGCGCTTGTTGGGCAAACCATTCATGGAGGCATCGATCCCTTTCGAAGGAGGCGCTCTCCCGGTTTGCCATGAGCCACAGCGTCCGCCGCTCCCTCTCGTCCAACGGCGAAAGCATCGACAGGGAAGCCTGGGGATTGGAAACCGCCGCCATGATCAGGTTGCGGAAGTGCCCCGCCAAGCGGCGAATGCTATCGGCCTCAAATAGATCGCGATTGTATTCCAGGACGCCGGCCATGCCGGTTTCGGTGTCCCTCAGGGTCAGGGTCAGGTCGAACTTGGCGGTGCGCGTACTGGTCTCCTGGAAGACGGTTTCCAGGCCGGGGAGCCGCAGGGACTCCATGGGCAGGTTTTGGTACACGAATACAACCTGAAAGAGCGGGTTATGACTCAGATGGCGATCGGGCCTGGCAATTTCGACCACCCGCTCGAAAGGAAGCTCCTGGCGCATGTAAGCGGCCAAGGCCGTCTCGCGAATCCGCTCCAGCAGTTGAAGGAAGCTCGGGTCCCCCGAAAGGTCGGCGCGCAGGGCAAGCGTATTGACGAACAAGCCGATCAGAGACTCCAGCTCGGGCCGGTCGCGGTTGGCGACCGGACTGCCGATGACCAAATCCTCCTGTCCGCCATAGCGCGATAATTGAAGTGCGAATATGGCGAGGCACAGCATGAAACGGGTGGCGCCCGAACGCGTGGCCAGCCGATCGATCTCGCCGACCAACCGATCATCGAGCGCAAAGGGCAGAAGCTCGCCGCGAAAGGTTTGCGCCGCGGGGTAAGGCCGGTCCAGGGGGAGGTCGAGCCGGGTTGGCGCGTCCGCGAGCTGATTTTTCCAATAGGCTTCCTGCTCCTTGGCAACCGAGCCCTGTAGCCAGCGGCGCTGATGGGAAACGAAATCCAGATATTGAATGGGCGGATCGTCGAGGGGAACGGCCGCTCCCCGGCCGCGCCTCGTGAAATGAGCGTAGAGCGCAGCCAACTCGCGCCTCAAAAGGCCGACCGACCAGCCGTCGCAAATGATGTGATGGAGCGTGACCAGCAGCAAAAGGCGCTCCCGACCCGTGGAAACCAGGGTAAAACGCGCCAGGGGACCCCGCTCCAAATCGAATGGGCGGTTGGCCTCCCTCTGGATAAGGCGCCGGAGCAGCCCGGATTGAGCCGAAGACTCCAGGCGCGCGAAATCGATGAGGGTTATGGCTTGGACCCTGCCGCGGACCCTGGTGGCCGGTTTCCCCTCGATGACGGGAAAACAGGTGCGAAGCGCCTCATGACGGCCCAATATGGTTTGCAGGGCCCGGATCAATGCCCGGATTCGAGTCCGGCCAATGAGCTCGATGGAGGCCGGGAGGTGATAGGCGGCGCCCAGGCCCTCCCACTGTTGGAGGAACCACAGCCGCTCTTGGGCAAAGGAAAGCGGAAGCGGCTCCGATCTTTGAGCGGGGAGTATCCGAGAAGCGGAGTCCGCGGAGCTCCCACCCGAGCGGCGCGCCTCATCGATCCGCGGGGCCAGGTCCGCGATGCCGGGGGCCTCGAACAGATCGCGGATGTGAAGCTCGACGCCGAAATCCTGCCGGATGCGGGAGATCAGGCGGACGGCCGAGAGCGAATGTCCGCCCATTTCAAAGAAGTTGGCCCGGACCCCAACCCCATGCTGAAGACCCAAAACCGATTTCCAGAGGAAGGCCAGTCTGACTTCCGTAGGAGTTTGGGGCGGTTTTTCCTCCTCTTGTACCGGGGGCGGCAGGGCCGCCCGGTCCACCTTTTGGTTCGGGGTGAGGGGAAGCGCCGCGAGGGTCACGAAGGCGGAGGGCACCATGTATTCCGGCAACTTCGATCCGAGGAATTCGCGGGGCCCGGGTATCGGCGGCCCACGGCGAGGGACCGGCGCTTTCGTGGCTGGTCTGTTTTCGACCAGGTAGGCCACCAATTGTTTGTGTCCGGGATGGTCCTCCCGCAGAACGGCAACGGCCTCGCGGACCCCTGGATGGCTTGCCAGCAGGGTTTCGATTTCACCCAACTCGACGCGAAATCCCCGGAGTTGGATTTGATCGTCGATGCGGCGCAGGAACTCAATGTCCCCACTTGGGAGCGAACGCACCAAATCCCCGGTTCGATAGAGGCGGGCGCCCAAACCGGACCCGAAAGGGTGGGGCAAAAAGCGTTCCGCGGTTTGCCTCGGCCGGTGGATATACCCTCGCGCAAGGCTCCGTCCTCCGATGTACAGCTCGCCGGGTATGCCGGGCGGAAGCATTTCTCCATGACCATCCAATATCGCGACATCGGCATTGGTAATGGGTTTCCCGATGGGCGGCAAGCCGCCGCGGCCGGCGGTCACGGGCGCGAAGGTGGCGACCACGGCATTTTCGGTGGGTCCGTAGTTGTTGAACAATGCAAAGGGCGTGGGATGCGTTGGTCGGGTTCGGAGCTTGTCGCCGCCTGTCAGAAGGACCCGCAGCGAGGTTTTAGGGGGCCAGTCCTGGAAAAGCATGGGCTCGAGCAGGGGCGTGGGCAGGAAGCAGTGGCTGAGGCCCCGTGTTTCCAACCAGGCGCGAAGGCGACCGGGCCGGGGGACCAGCGACCTCGGGACCAGGTGCAGGCTGGCGCCGGCCGCGAGGTAGGGCCAAATTTCCCACACGGAGGCGTCGAAGGCCATGGACGCGAGTTGGGAGGCGCGGGCGGCCCTGGTCACCTGAAAGGCGCGCACATGCCATTGGGACAGGTTCATCAGCGCCCCATGAGAGACGATCACGCCCTTGGGCGTTCCGGTCGACCCGGAAGTATAGATGAGATAGGCGGCGTGGGCGCTGGAAACGGAGGTCTTCAACGGCGGGCCCTTGAGCCGCGCGGCGGGCTTGTTCGGCAACCGCTCCGCATAGATGCGGGGCCCTTCCCAACCATCGGGTAGCGATCCTTTTTGGGTGAACAGCACGACCGCCCCCGAATCCGCCAACATAAAACGGGAGCGATCCTCGGGATGGCCGGGATCCAGGGGCAGATAGGCGCCGCCCGCCTTAAGCGCTCCCAGCATGCCCGCGACCATTTCCACGCGGGGCGCGGTCAGAATGCCCACGATTCTTTCGGGACCGATGCCCAGATCGGCAAACGCGCGGGAGGCCGACGCGGCAAGCGCGTCGAGCCCCGCGTAGCTGAGGTGAACCATCCGGCCCCCGGACCGGGCCGACGCGCCAACGAGAGCGATGGCGTCCGGAGCCTCGCGCGCCCTCGCCTCGAACCGCAGGTGAACGGGGACCGGAGCGACCGGGCGAACCTCGGCGCGCCACTCCCTCAAGAGCGCACCGCGTTCCGATTGGGACATGAGTCGCAGGCGCAAGAGGGAGCTTTCGGGCGCGGCGAGGGCCTCCTCCAGCAGGCGAAGGTAGTGTTCGGCCATGCGCGCGACGCGCTGTTCTTCAAAAAGATCGGTGTTGTAGACCAGGGAAGCGGAAAAACCCTCGCCGGTCTCAGCGAGAAACAGACTCATATCGAAGGGCGCGCTTCGCTGCTCCAGCGGGAGCGGTTCCAGATCCAGTTCTCCCAGGCGGAAGCGCGGTCCCCCCTGCCCGAGCAGCACGGGCGCCAGTTCGGGAAGGCGCCGCGGTTTCTGTAAGGCTACCGCGGTATC
>JBGTRP010000579.1:0-5163 GCA_041940685.1 Acanthopleuribacteraceae bacterium | reverse complement strand
GGAAGAAGACAAAACCGCTGGCCATGGCTTCTCCCAAAAAGGGGAAGTGGTCGATGACCATGACCTCTGTTTCTTTGTTCAGACCGGTGAGATGGAGTTGAAAAATGGGCTTGCTTTGATCGGAAAATTGATAAGTCACATTGGATAAATAGGAATCGGGCGTGAAAAAATTGCCGACTTCCAACCAGTCCCCGGCCTTGATGTAGAATTCGCCGGGGTAGTACCAAACGACCTGGACATCCTCGGGAGTGATCAAACGATCGGGTGGGATTCGCGAAAATTTTCGGAAATAGGTTGCCTTGGCAAGGCTTACATTGGCGCGCAGCTCGGGCCAGGCTTCTGAATTGGCAAAAACCCCGTTCAGACGGTCGCGGATGGTTTTCGGATGGCTGACCTTTGAGGGCACAAGCGAATGGATTTGCTCGACCAGGGAGTAGCCATCGTCCTTTCCATATTGGTCCCGCAGGCTGGGCCCGTCGCGATTCAGATAGAGGTGGATTCCCCAGGCCATGGAGGCCAGCAAGAGCACGGCGAGCGTGGGAATTCCGATGCGCTCCGCTTTGGATTTGAATAGCCGCCGTTCAATGGCGACGATTTCCGCGGCGGCTTCCTTGGCCGAGGGCCGTTTCGCGAGCGGGCTCAAACAGCTTTCCGCCAACTGGCGGAACTCCCTGAGGTGAAAGGGCTGCATCAGCCGGTTGATGAAAAGCCCGAGCAGGAAAACATCCAACTTCAGGGGCACTTCTTCGAGGTTTCCAGCCGCGAGCATGAAGTGTTCGGGTGCCTGCCAGCCCGGGGAGCCGCGGGTCAGGGAGGTGGATCCACCGAAGTCCAGAATGGTCACGCGCCGGTTTTCAGGCTCGTAGAGGATATTTTGGGGTTTCAGATCGGCATGGACCACATTGCGCTGATGGCATTCGGCGATGTGACGGGCAATCTGCCCGAGGATATCGATTCGCTCGCGCAAGGAAAGATTCCAACTCAGCTCCTGCTTGAGCCAACCCTCGGTTTCCAGATCTTGTATTAAAAAGAACTGTTTGGGGTCCAGGCTCTCATCGCCGGGGTCCGTCTGGGTGGTATGGCGGACCAGGGGACTTCCGGCAAGGAATTGCAGGACCAGCACGCCGACCTGCTCTTCGATCAGGGCCTCCACGGTTTCGCGGACCATGGTCTCGAAGGGGTTGAGGTCCCTCGTGGCCATTTGAAAATAACGCTCTACATCCACAAAGGGAATTTCGAAGTAATCCAACAGGTTGACCACGCCCCGATGCGCATCGAGGTTGATGAGGTTTTGCGCTTCCTCCCTGGCCAGTTCCCTATGCCACACAAATTTGATCGCCACCCGCCAATCGGTTGAAAATGGGTGATCTTTCTTTAGCGCGGAAAAGACGACCGAGGAGCCTCCCGGTGCGATCATTCCGCGAATGTCGTATGCGTTCAGCTTTTCGGAAAGATTTGGCATAGGCAACCTGTTTCGGGCATTGATCGCCTTGAGGCGTGATTCGCCTGCCGAGCCGACATGGCCGCGTAGGTCTTTACTCGGTCGAGGTGTTTTGGAACGCCATGGCGGCGTTCACTATAGGCCTAACTTCGGCCTCCGGGGGGAACCTGATTTCAGTTGTCTTTTATCCACGGCCTGCCGGTTCTGGAACCGCGCCGGGGATTGCCAGTTAGCCATGTTGCGCCTGGGCTGGGCGGAGTGCATCTGGTAACCCTAATATACATTTATGATATGTTTTGGTGCAAGAAGTGGAGCAGCTAGTTTTTATTTTAATTGCAAAAGTGTTTTCGTGCGGCCCGCTTCGCCAGCCTTCAAATCAGGGCGGCGGTTAGGAATTCTTGTCGAAATGGTTGAGAATAGAGGTGCGTTCGCTGGATTTCGATTCGTGCTTGGAGACCCGTAAAAAAGGGGCGGGAGTCGCTCAAGCAATTTTTGTTGAATTCACTTGTTCTCGTTTTGGGAAATATTTGGTATAAATGAAGTGTGCAGCGGTATCATTCTTATTTTCCCTCAGGGATTGGAAAAAGGCGGTGGGTCATGACGCAAAACGGTTTGTTCAACAGGCTCGGATGGCCGGGAATTGCGCTTTTGGGGGCGATGACCCTGGCGGCACTGGGCGGTCAACTCGATGCCTCCGCCCAGGAGGCTCAGCCGGTGACGACCGCGGAAGACTTAAAAGCCTTTCACTTCCAAGGGTTTGTGCTTTACATTGATCTTGAAGAGGACACTTGTAGCCTTCGTTTTTCCGAAATCAACTCCTTTGAGAAGATCAAAGAGGTGTTCCCGGAGCTGCGCTACACCGTCATCGTCAGCGCCACCGGGAGCGAGGCCGCCTCTTTTGAACGCTGGATCCGCGAGCATGTTTTTTCCGATTTTGCCGGCAAGGTTCTCATTGACCAGGAAGGCCTTATCCGAAATCGCTTTGGTTTTGGCCCGGGTTCCAGGCTCTTTTTCTACAACCGCGAAAAAGAATTGGTGTACGCGCTGCCCATGACCACCAAGCTACAGGGCCGCGATTATCTGGAAATGTTCAACGACTGGTACTGAGCGCCGGAAAGATCCCGTGCGAAGACGAGGGCGCAAATTTCTTAGGACGACCGCTTCTGCAGCTCGACCTCGTGCCCGTCCAAAACCGGAATTACCTACCGCCCAGGCGCGGGCATTACACGAGAGGCCCAGCCGGGGGCGCCTAGCCGGGGGCGCCTAGCCGGCGGCGCCCAGCCGCTATCCCAACGTCGTTTTTAACCTGAACCTCTTGATGTTATAATCATTAGGTTTCTGATCCAGCAAGTTTAGGTAGTCGGAGTTAAGCCGGACTAAAATCCGATGGGGAACCGCGTCGACGCGTGGCTTCATGCGGTTTGCGCCATCCGAGATTGCAAGAAGGGCCTTGCCCGACCGATGTGGCCGCTCGGGTTTTGTCCGCGGCGCATCTTGCCGAGTCGCCGATTGGAGGGTTTTGAGATGCGAAGATGTTGGCCGTTCCTATGGTTGGGCGTTGTTTGCCCCTTGTTTTTGTGCGCACAGGATGCCGATGAATATCATGTGATCGTCAATTCCGATAACCCTATTGAAACGATTTCCAGGTCCGCGGTCGGTAAGATGATGCTGAAGAAAAAGCGCAATTGGGGGGATGGGCGCGCCGTGGCGCCCGTGGACCTGGAGCGCGGCTCCGCCGTGCGCGCGGCATTCAGCCATGAGATTTTGGGCAAATCCATCGATTCCATACGTGATTATTGGCGGAAACAGTTGATGTCGGGCCGCCGCGAACCGCCGCCGGAAATGTCGGATGACGATGCGGTGATTTTGTTCGTTCAAAAGAACGCGGGCGGCATTGGTTATGTTTCCAAGGGCGCCAATTTAGATGGCGTCAAAGTGATTCAAGTCGGTCAATAGGCGCGTTTCATCTCGGCTCGAATCGAGGGTCGGCGCTTCTCAAGATATTTTTTCCGCTGCTTCTTGAGCGGCCTGAAGAAAAGATTCCTCCACCGCTTGCCAGTCCGTGTCTGCCGGGAACCCTCCCTCGGCGCGTTCGGGCCGTCCGCCGCCCCGCGCGCCATGACGCGATGCGGCTGCTTTGAACCAGGAGCCCGCGTGGATGGCGGCCTTCTCGCCCCGCTCCAAAATGGCGCGCCAACCGCCGCTTTTGGGGTCCTTGCCAATTACAAGAGCGGCCACATCCCGCCTTTTGGCGAGCGTGGCGGCCAATAGACGCAGGGAGGCGAGGTCCTCTTGTTCACGTATGACCATAATTGGGGTAAATCCGCGCTCTTGGGTTGGGTTTTCCTTGTGAAGCCGTGCCGCGAGCCCTTGCATCAGCGTGGCGCGGGCTTGCCCCAACTGTTGATGACAATCGAGCAAATCCGTTTGCATGCGCGAGATCAACTCCTCTACGCCCTCCGCGCCGCAACCCAATTGTTCTCCCAGAGAGATGAGGCGATGATGCAGGCGGCGATGGTGTTCAAGGACCCGCTTGCCCGCGAGAAAACTCAGCCGAATCATGCCCTTGTAACGCGTTTGGTTAAGGATGAAGATGGCGCCGATAGCGCCGGTGCTGGCGCAGTGGGTGCCGCCGCAGGGCGTGAGGTCGAATCCCTCAATCTCCAGGACGCGGATGTTTTCGGCGACCTTGGGCGTTCGCCTCAATTGCATGGCCTCCATTTCATCGGCGTTCGGGTAAAGCGGCCGAACCGGCCGATTCTCTAAAACCAGGCCGTTGGCCAGGTCCTCGACCTGCCGCATTTGGGCTTCGCTCAGATCCGCGAGAGAGAGGTCCAGCGTGGCGTGGCTGGCGCCCAGCCGGGAGGACACCGTGGCCGCGTTCAAATGTTGGCTGAAAACCGCGGACAAAAGATGTTGGCCCGTGTGCTGGCTCATCATGTCGCGGCGGTGTTCGAAAGCCACTTGGCCCTTTGCGGCGGCATGCTTCGCGATCCCCTCCGCGGGTTTCTCCAGCACATGGTGAAGCCGGCCCTCGCTGTCGTACTGACAATCCAGAACGGCAAATTCAACCCCGTCGATAATCAACTTGCCGCGGTCGCCCAACTGGCCCCCGGCCTCGCCGTAAAACGCCGAACGGTCGAGAAGCACCGAGGGCCGGCCCTCGTATAGGCTGGTTTGCGCGACTTGCGCCTCGAATTCCAAGAGCAGAGAGTCATCCAGGTACAATTTTTCCGTGATCATGCATCCCTCTTTCGAACGGCTCTGGCGGCATTCCAGAGACAAGATTCAATATGTCAGAATGAAGCTGGAAAAGGAAACTTTACTTGCCTCTGGTCTCTGGAAACTAGCGCCCTGGCGTTCTTCTGCACCATACAACAGAACGGAATTTGATCGCCAAGGCGGCTTGCGGGCATTGTAACCCGGAAGCGTAAAGTCAGGGGAGAGGATGCGGCAAAAACGGGCGTCCCCGCATGGAAAAACTCTCGCGGCTCGCATTGGCTGGGATGTCGCCCCTATGGTTGGCGCCGAGTGCCATTCGGGGTGCGGTCCGTCTTACTATCGCGGAAGACGGAACCAAATAGGGGCACACAAAAAAAGGGCCCCAAATGGGGCCCGTGACCTTTCGCCTGAGACGGGTTCTGAATTAGAACCAGTTCACATGGCTATTGATCAGGTTGTCATGCGCGTTATCGAAGTAGTCAATCGAGTACGCGTAGGTG
>JBGTRP010000578.1:0-5166 GCA_041940685.1 Acanthopleuribacteraceae bacterium | reverse complement strand
CCACGTTGTCCTCCATGTAAAAAGGTAGGGAAGCCGTAATTTCCACGTCCAGCTCCACCAGAAAATCGATCAGCCACTCGTAACCGGGCTCCAGCAGAATGGTCAGGTTGCAGCGGTCGATGATTTGCGCCACGCCCCGTTTTCTGGCCTCGCGCACGAGATAGGCAAAGTTGGGGTTCATTTCCGGCGCGCCGCCGGTGACGTCAAGGCTGGAAACCTTCAGGAAATCGATGGCCTCCAAAACCTGATCCACGGTCTCCCGGTCCATGATTTCCGTGCGCTTGGGGCCCGCGTCCACGTGGCAGTGTTTACAGGCTTGGTTGCACAACTTGCCCAGATTGACTTGAAGGCATGTGGGACGAAAACTGCGCGGAATGGTTTCGAGACGGCTCTCAAAGCTAGGTAGGGTCGTCACATCATCACCTTTTCCACGGAGTTGTGGGCCTGAACGCCATGCACCAGTGAGGCGCCCGCCCGCATGGCCGCCGCCACGTGAATGGCCTCGGTCATTTCGTCCATATTGCTGCCGGCCTCGATGCAGCCTTGGGAGTAAGCATCGATGCAATAGGGGCATTGCAGGGCGTGCGCCACGGCCAGCGCGATCAGGCTCTTCTCGCGCTTGGACAGGCTGCCCTTTTCCATCACGGCCCCGTAATATGCGAAAAATTTGTCGGCGAGCTCCTTGCGATGCTTGCCGATTTCGCCGAATCGATCCAGGTCCTTGGATTCGTAATAGTGGGTCATCACCGGCCTCCTTTTGAGCGGGATTCACGCGCGCCCCGAGGACGCATCCCTTCATGTTATACCGAGTTGGCGGAGCTCGGGGAATTTATGAGCTTGGCAACTTGGCTGGATTCGGATGCATTCGCCGCTGAGGTCGAAAGATGCCCGGCGCCGTCAAAGGTTCGGGTGGGTGTGAATGCATGCCGATGCAATTGTGCCGAGGAAGAACGATCTTCTTTATTCAGAGAGTGATAAGTTCTTCGATTTGGAATTTTGCGGCGGGCGCGGGCGGCATATCCAAAAAAAGCCCGTCACGAGGACGGGCTGAGAAAAGGAGAGTTCAATGAAGGAAACGTGAAAGGGTGAAGCCTCAGTTATCGCGTGATTTCCGCGAGGTGGCCTGCCGCCGCGTTCCGCTTGAACGAGGTGTCGATCTGCTGGGCGCTGGTCTTGCCGATGGACGCGAGGATCGGCCGGATGAGCGCGTGGCCGAGGAAGATCGCGGCGCGGATTGGCGCGGTGGCGTGGTGGCGCGAGGCCTGGATGCGGAAGGCCGGCTTCTGGAAGGCTGCCGAACCGCGGGCCTGGAAGAACTACCGGAGCGTTGACTTGGTTGATACCGCGGTTTGGAAGAGGACGGGTTCGCTCTCGTCCTGGTTGGTTGCGCCTTCCGTTCGCGGTAGTCGAATCGGCTGGGAGGGGTTGCCGACGCGGACCTGGATGTGCGCGTTGAAGAGTCCGTTCGGGAATCCTTCCTGGTCGTACTTCTCCTCACGCTGGTCCTGTCGCTGTCCTCGCGGGTGCTGGAGACTCGGTTGTCACGCTCCTTGGCGGGTTTCTCTTTCTCGGGCGGTTTGCGGTTATCGCGCTGCGGCGCGGGGCGTGTGGCGCGGCGCGGCGGCGCTTCTGAGCCCGTGGAGGACTTTCTTTCGGGGGGCGCGGTCCGGGTCGGATTCACGCGCGAGGGCTGAGCGCGCGGCGCTTCTTCCGTCCTCCGGTTTTCGGAAGCGGAACCCCGGCGCGTCACCACGCGGTCGTTCCCACCGCGCGCCGAGGGGCGGGTGAGAGCTCGATTCTCTTGCGTGCCGCGGCGAAGGCCGTGCGACAGATCCGACTGGCGGGTTTGGCGTTGCGAGCCACTCCAGCGGAAGATGGAGGCTCCGTCCGAGGTGGTGCGGGATACGGTCGCCGATCCACTGCCGCGCAGGTGTCGTGAGACGGCCTTGGTGCCCGTGTCCCGATCCTTGATGCGAACCCGTCTTGGGCTGCTGTCGATGTCGGTGACCAGGGTGCCGCCGCGCAGGACCCGATTGGAAGTATCCCGCGAGCGGTTGAGTTTGGGGTCGCGGATCGCGGTGGTGATCCTGCGCGAATCCTTCAGGTCATCACGGCTGACATGAATGCTGCGGGTCGTGATGCGCCGAGTTCCGCGAACGGCGATCTGGCGTTCGGGGTAGGCTCTGCCGCGGTTGATGATGGTGGTTGTGGAGACATAATTCCACCGTTGGTGGTGGTTGTTGATAATCACCACATCAGGACGATTGTCCCGGTAATAGTACGGCCGGTTAAAGTACCCCAGGGGGCACCAGCCCACGTAGGAGTTGTAGGATGACCAGGCGACCCAGGCCGGGGAATAATACCTGCCGGGAATCCAATACCAACCCAGGTTCAGGCTCCAACCCCAGCGCCCGTAGTGGTGGGTGACCCAGCCGAAGGGATCGAAGGAGATCCAGGTCAACGCGGAGCCCACCGGCGTCCAATATCCCCGATGGTAGGGGCGCCAGCCCACGCTGACGTAGGGCACCCACACATGGCCGTTCAAATCGCCGCTGTAACGCCACTCGCCGTAATCATCCAAATCCCGGCTGTAGTTGGAGATGCGGGCGTCCACGTAATTGGCGCTCACGCTGTCGGTCACCGGCCGGCGTTCATAGGCCCAGCGTTCGAAGCTGTCGCCGTGAAAGGAATTGAACGAACGCGCCGAGGTCGGGCGGCTCAAATTGCGGATGGTGCTGTACTCGCCGCTGTATACGGGAACCGAGCCGTCAGCGCCGCTCAACTCGCCAAAACCTCGGTATACCTTCAGTTTCATGCGGTTGGTTTCCAGGTCGACCCGGTAAATGCCGGGCGCTTGGATATAGGCGGAACCCGACAGGGTGTCGATGCGGAAGATGCGGATATCCGCGCCGTACCATTCGTCGGTTACATGCAGGAACAGACTGCCGCGGTGCAGCTTGATGACGCTCAAGCTCTCGTTTTGGAAAACCTCGTTAATGGCCTGAAACTCTACTGCGCCGCGGTCTGCGATCTGCATCAGGCTGCCGTCGATAAACTCGATCTCAGCATAGGAGCGTTGCCTGGTTTCAAGGTAGTCTCCGGAAACGACCGGGACGTTGCGTATCGCGGACTCTTCCTCGCCATCCTCGTGGGAGATGTAGACATACTGGTCCGCGTAGGTAAAACGGGCCACGCTTTCGCCATTGTCCAATGATGATTCGTCGTATTCATCTATGATCTGTTCTTCCGGCAGATCCTGTGCCGGCAGAAGCTGAAAAGAACCGACCATTAAGCATAGGAGTAGGTTCTTCATGGAATACCTCCTGTCCGCGTCCATGGTGGTTTAAGCAAAGGTTATACCAAAAGCCGGTACGCCTCAATCCCTTGCACATGAGGATGCCGAATCTCATGGGAACCGGCGCGTGGACCGGGATCGCTGTTTACAGGCCTATTCAGAACTCAAGTATAGCGAAAAAAGTCTGTCACCCCAATAGCTCAGTGGGCCACTGGGTTTGACTTTTGAGGATGACATCCTCGGCGCGGCCACGGGATTTGCGGTTTGCTTCCAACTTGGCCGCGCTCGCGCCCAAGCCCGGAAGCTCCTCGGCGCTCCAGATTTCGCGGAGCGGAGTGAGCACGAAAAGCCGATCCTGCAGCCGCGGGTGGGGGATGGTCAGACCCTCTTTTTCGATGCGTTCGTCTCCGTACAGCAGCAAATCCAAGTCCAGTGCGCGGGGCGCGTTGGGGTAGGGGCGTCGGCGGCCCAGCCGTTGTTCGATTGCCAGCAGGCGTTGTAGCAGCGCCACGGGCGCCAAACGGGTTTCGAAGGCCGCTACGGCGTTGAGAAAAGACCAGGGCTCGGCGCAATCGATAGGGCCGGTTTCGTAAATAGCGCTGAGTTGGAGGGCGGCGCAATCGGGCAGTTGCCGCAGGGCCCGGATCCCGAGACAGAGGTTGGCCAGGCGGTCGCCCAGGTTGGCGCCCAATCCCACGGCGACCCGTACCGGCGTTCGCCGGATGGCCTGTTTATCCCTGCTCCCCTCCATGGTCATCCCCATGCGTTCTAGTTTTCCGCCTGCGCCCCTTCATTCCGCCCCAGCATAGCTAAATCCTAGCGGGATACCGCCCGGCCGGTCTAGGCTTACTGAAGACAGAGGGCAGAGAAGAGAAAGGACAAACTTTTCCTGCCGCCATTTGGGTTCTCCTCTCTGAGGGCTGGAGTCTTGGCGCTTGAAAACACCGCACAGGAGAAAGGATTTTGACTGCCAAGACGAATAGCAGATCGGTCCAAAACCAGCTTTTATGCCGCGACGAGGTCCCCTTCAGCCTGGCTCCACCGGCAAGGTTCCCCTATAATTCGAGAGTCGAGAACGAATCCAACGCGGCAAGGAGAGAAGGCTTGGATCTCACAACCGATGAGCATGGCCGGCCCATTTTTAGCCGGGCAAAAGAGACGGCGATTCAAACCGCATTTTTGCGGTTGGTTTGCATGATGGAGCGGCTGCGCGAAAACTGCCCCTGGGACCGGGAGCAAACCCCCGACAGCCTCAAAAAGCACATCCTGGAAGAGACATACGAGGTGTTGGAGGCCATTGAAACGCGAAATTGGAGCGGCCTCAAGGAAGAATTGGGCGATTTCCTGTTCCAGGTCTTGTTTCAGGCCCGCATTCAGGCCGAGAGCGGGCGTTTCGACATCGAGGACGTGCTCTCGGAGGTGGTGGAAAAAATGGTGCGGCGCCACCCGCATGTTTATGGCGCCACCCGCCATACCCGGCCTGAGGAGGTCTCGGCAACCTGGGAGAAAATCAAACAAGAGGAAAAGGGGAGGGGCAGGCATCTTTTTGAGGGGTTCACAAGGGGTTTTCCAGCCTTATTGGAGAGTTACAAACTCACCAAGAAAGCGGCTAAGGTGGGTTTTGATTGGGAATCGCCCGATCAGGTTCTCGAAAAGGTGGAAGAAGAGATTGCCGAAATGCGGGAGGCGCGGGCCGAGGGCGGCTCCGAAAAACTGGCGGAGGAGTTGGGGGACATGCTGTTCGCCATGAGTAATTTGGTGCGCAAGCACGGTTTCGAGCCCGAGGAGACGCTGCGCGCCGCCAACCGCAAATTTATGCGCCGCTTCACGCTCATGGAGCGTTTGGCCCGGGAGGACGGTCAGACGTTTGA
>JBGTRP010000577.1:0-5179 GCA_041940685.1 Acanthopleuribacteraceae bacterium | reverse complement strand
CCGCGGGGTAGACCGGGTCCAAAATGGAGAAAGCGGCCCCCGCCTTGAGAACGCCCAACAATGCCCACACCAGGGATGGGTCGCGGTGTCCGTAAACGAAGACCCTGTCTTCCGCGCCGATGCCCCGGCGGCGTAGCGTCCGGGCCAGCCGATTGGAAAGCGCATCCAGCTCGCCGTAGGTCCATTTCCCCGACGCGGCTCGGATGGCCGAGCGATTCGTCTGCCTCCGCGCCTGTTTTTCAAACCACCGGTGGACGGGTCCATGCCAAGAGGCATCCAGGGGTTCTACGCCTCCGGGGATGAGGGCTTTGGCCTCTTGGGTGATCAGGGAGAATTCATCGATGCCGCGTTCGGGGTTAGCCGCGATCCGCGTCAGCAGATGGCGGTATTGGCGCAACATCTCTTCCATTCTCGACCGGCTGAAAAGGGTGGCGTTGTATACCGCGTTGATGAACAAGCCGCCGTCCATTTCTCCAACGTAGAAGGTCAGATCGAATTTGGAGGGCAACTCCGAGGTGGCCAGGGGTTCGATGATCAGCTCGGGTAACTTCAAGTCGGCCGAGGGCAGATTGAGCATGTTGAAGAAAACCTGGAACAGGGGGTTCCGGCTCAGGTCCCGCTCCGGGTCCAGGGCCTCGACAATCTTTTCAAAGGGCAAGTCTTGATGCGCATAGGCCTCCAAGGTTTCCCGGCTGACCCGACTCAAAAGCCCGCGAAAGCTCGGGTTCCCTTCAAGGTTGGTCCTCAGCACCAGTGTGTTGATAAAGAAACCGATCAGATTCTCAATTTCGGCCCGGTTGCGGTTCGCGTTGGGGGTGCCCACCAGAATATCGGTCTGACCGCTCAGCCGGGAAAGCAGAATCTTGAAGGCCGTCAGCAGGGTCATGAACAAGCTGGCGCCCTGTCCCAACGCGAGCGCCTTGAGGGCCGCGGTCAGATCCGCATCCAAGCCCATGGAAGCGGTCCCGCCCCGGAAGAGTTGCTCGGGCGGACGTTGCCAGTCCGTGGGCAGGTCCAGAAGCTCCGGCGAACCCGAGAGCCTGTCTTTCCAAAAGGACAGGTCTTGCTTCAGCAGGTGGCTTTCGTACCAGCCGCGCTGCCAGTGGGCATAATCGCGGTAACGGATGGGAAGCATCGCGAGCGCGGCGGTCTCCTTCCGCTGTATGGCCTGGTAGAGGCCGGCGAACTCCCGCACGAACAAGGCAAGCGACCAACCGTCGGAAACGATATGATGCATGGTCACCACGACCGCGCAGAGCCGCGCTTCCAGCAGAAGCAACAACACCCGCAGGGGCGGACCCTGTACGAGATCGAATGGATGTTGGGTTTCCCGGTCTACGAGCGAGGCGCGCAGGGTTTCCCGCTCCACTCTCGGCAAATCTCGCAAATCCAGGGCCCGAAACCCGATTCGGGCCTTCCTGTCGAAAACCGGTTCGGGCACGCCATCGGACTCCACAAACCGGGTTCTCAGGGTTTCGTGGCGCGCCACGACCATTTCGATACAGGCCTGGAGGTGGCCCGGATGAAGCCGGCCCTTGAGCAAAAGAGCGGAGAACAGGTTGAAGGTTCCGGAAGGTTCCTGCAATCGTTCCAGGAACCAGAGCCGCTGCTGGGAGAAGGAAAGCAGGGGACGAACGTCGTCGGGCGCCCGGGGAATGGGAGCCAGTTGGACGCCTGGCCCTGTTTCCCGTTCCTGAAGGAAGGCGATGATTTCGGGCTTGCGCGCCACGACCTCCGCGCGGAGAGCCGGGGGCAGGGGGCCGCCGGGCGCGCGATAGCGCAAAGCGCCATCCTGAAGCCAAAGCCTCACGTCCATCTCGCGCAATGCCGCGAACAGGTCTTTCAAGGCTCTCATAACTCTTCCTCAAAAAAAGTATCGTCGGATTCGGTGGCGCTCGCTTCTTGTCCGCGTTTCAGCCAGATCCTCGTATCGATGTCCTCCGCGAGCGCGGAGATGGTAGCGTTTTCGAATAGGACCCGCAGGGGGATTTCAATTTCGAAAACCGTTCTTAATTGAGAAACCACGCGCGTGGCCAGCAGCGAATGACCACCCAACATGAAAAAATTGTGGTGGATTCCGATGCGGCCCGGTTCTAATTCCAATACCTCGGCCCAGATCGCGGCAAGCCGTTCCTCCGTGGGGCTTGATGGCGGGACGTAATCCACTTCGCCCGCGCCGCTGAAATCCGGTTCCGGCAGCGCGCGTCGGTCCACTTTGCCGGTTGGGGAGAGGGGTAGGGAATCCAGAACCACAAAGGCCGAGGGCAGCATGTAGTCGGGAAGCTTCTCGGCGGCCAGAGCGCGCAGGGTTTCAGCCGCCCCATTGAACTCACCCTCGGGTAGGATATAGGCCACCAGCCGCTTTTCTCGCGCGGCTTGCCCGTGCGCCAGTACGATGGCGCGGTTGACTGCCGGGTGACTGGTGAGCACGGCCTCGATTTCAGCGGGCTCGATGCGAAAACCGCGCAGCTTGATCATGTGATCGGCTCTGCCCAGGAACTCGATCACTCCGGCCGGTAAGTAGCGGGCCAGATCGCCGGTCTTGTACAGCCGCGCCCCCGGCGCAACCGCCATGGGGTGTGGAACGAATTTCTCCGCGGTCATGTTCGGCTTGTTCCAATAACCGCGCGCCAGGTTGGCGCCGCCGATCAGGAGATCGCCCTTGACCCCGCGTGGGGCGGGCCGTGACTCCGAATCGAGGATGTAGATTTGCGTGTTGGCGATGGGCTTGCCGATGGGCGCGTGGTAGGGCCAGGAGCCGTAACGATGATCAAAGCTGAAGGCGGTGACCACATGGGTTTCCGCGGGTCCGTAATGGTTGTGCAGGTTGGCGTCCGGCAATTGTTGGAACAGGCCGACCATGGGTCGAGTGATCTGCAACTGTTCTCCCGTGGTGATGACCTCGCGTAGCTGGCGGAAGGACTCCATGTCTTGGCCCTGGAGCTCGGCCCATTGCTGCAGGACGACCACCGGCAAAATTGCC
This sequence comes from Acanthopleuribacteraceae bacterium, assembly GCA_041940685.1. Classification (GTDB taxonomy): domain Bacteria; phylum Acidobacteriota; class Holophagae; order Acanthopleuribacterales; family Acanthopleuribacteraceae; genus JBGTRP01. The sequence continues at coordinate 2,196 of JBGTRP010000577.1, read as the reverse complement.
TTGCCGATTTTGTGGGCTCTGAGCATGCGCGGCAACGCGCTCAGGTCGAATCGCATGGATTCCGGAAGCAGGTATAGACAGTCGCCGAAGCACCAGGCAGCAAAAATTTCATGAAAGCTGGCGTCGAAGCTCATGGACGCGAATTGCAGGAATCCATGCCGTTCGGGCAGGGCCTCCCCATGCCAATGGATCAGGTTGACAAGCGCCTCGTGGGAAAGCGCGATGCCCTTGGGCCTGCCGGTGGAGCCCGAGGTATAGATGACGTACAGCGGGTTGGCGGGATCGACTCCGCTATCCGGGTCGTCCGTGGGCCGGTTCTGAAGCGACGCGCCGTTCGGGTACAATGTCTCGAGAGAGGCTTCGGCGAACCCTACCCGCATGGTCGACTCGGTCAGGAGCAAGCGGATATCCGCGTCCTTCAGCATGTAGGCCAGGCGCTCCTCCGGGTAGGCGGGATCGAGGGGAACATAGGCGCCGCCCGCCTTGAGAATGGCCAACATGCCGATCACCATATCCAGTGAACGCTCCAGGCACAAACCGACCCGCGTTTCGGGCCTCACCCCGCGCGCGATCAGTTCGTGAGAGGCTCGGTTCGCGCGGCGATTCAGACTGTCATAGCTCAGGTAACGCGCCTGAGCCGCGGCGTCCTCTCCGCTGCCGTCAAATACCGCGGCAATCGAGTACGGCGTTCTGCGCACCTGTTGTTGGAACAACTCGTGAATGCACAGGGGCGCGCCGTAATTTCGGCCGGTCTGGTTCCACCGCGTTACGATTTCTGCGCGTTCCGCTTCGCTCAGAAGATCCGTTTTGAACACCCGCTGATCCGGGTCGGATACCAAACTTTCCAGCAAACGATTGTAGTAGACGAACCAACGCTGGATGGTTTCCGAATCGAAGAGCGCGACGCTGTACTCCAAAAAGCCGGCAAGGCCATGCTCGGTTTGGGTTAGGTTGAGCGTCAGGTCGAATTTGGTGGTTTGTGCGTCGTAGTCAAGGGTTTCCAATTGTAAATGAGGCAAGGAGAGGACGCCGGCCATGACCTTGCGAAGGGTGAACATGACCTGGAAAAGGGGCGCATAGCTCAGGCTACGCTCCGGCTGCAAAATATCGACGAGATGTTCGAAGGGCAGTTCCTGGTGCTGGTAGGCCTCGATGGTGGTCCCTTTGACCCGCTGGAGAAGCTGCCGGAAACTCAATTGGCTGGCGATTCGCGTTCGCAATACAAAGGTGTTGGAAAAGTAGCCGATGAGCCGTTCCAACTCAGGCCGGTTGCGGTTGGCGACGGGCGCGCCGACCGCGATGTCCTGTTGACCGGAGAGCCGGGCCATCAAAATTTGGAAAGCGGCCAACATGGTCATGAACACCGTGGTCTGCTCCCGTTGGCTCAGCGTTTCCAGCCGATTCAGGAGCCCGGATTCAAAAATCGCGGGGGCCATGGCGCCGCGATAGCTTTGCCGCGCGGGCCTGGGCCGGTCCGTGGGGAGCTCCAGCAGAGGGGGCAGGTCCGCGAGTTCATGGGCCCAGTAATCGCGCAGCCGAGCGAGCCGTTCGCCCTGCAGCCACCGACGCTGCCATCTGGCGAAATCCGCGTACTGGAGAGGCAAGGCCTCCAAGCGGGCTTCGCGGCCTCGAAGAAAGGACTCGTACAACAGGCCCAGTTCGTGTTGGAACACCTCGATCGACCAACCATCGGCCACAATATGGTGCATGGTGACCATAAAAATCCATTCCCGCTTCGCCAATCGGAACAGAACCGCCCGGATCACCGGTCCCCTCGCCAGGTCGAAAGCGCGATGGGCCTCTCGCCGAATCAGGGCCCGTAATTCGGCTGCCCCCTGATGGGAGGCCGGGCCTCGGGCCAGGGACCTGAAATCAATCAGGCCCGATTCGGGTGGCGGTGGCGCATCCGCGATTTGAACCGGATTGCCGTCTTTTAAAATGAAGCGGGTGCGCAACACATAATGGCGGCGCACGATTTCCCGCAAACTGGCGGTCAGGGCGGCCGGATCCGCGAGGCCGGTCAGCCGGAGCGCATAGGGCACGTTGTAGGTGGCGCGCGCCGCGGCGGACTCCTCCCGCGAAGTCCGGGTCTCCGCCTCCTGCATCTGGTCGAGGAACCACAGCCGTTGCTGGGCAAATGAGAGCGGCGCCTCAACTGGAGCGCCTCCATGCGGGGCTGGCGCCAGTGGGGGCGCA
>JBGTRP010000576.1:0-5181 GCA_041940685.1 Acanthopleuribacteraceae bacterium | reverse complement strand
GAAGCGCTGGCTTCCAAAGAATCCTGTCGTGAATGTAGCTATCTGAATACATAACGAATGGCCTGGGTTTGCCGCCCTTGGTTTGAAGCGGCACAAGAGGCGGTTTAATTTTTGCCCGCGCAACTTTCTTTTGGCGCCAACGCTGGAAGAGCCCGGGTTTTTTCTTTTCCTTGTTGACGGGTTTGACTTTTTCCTTGAGAAAGGCGTGCAGGGTTTGGATCGTGGGCGCATTGTATATGTCGGCCATGACCAGACTGACGCCGAATGACTTTTTGATTTGGGCAATGACCTGGATGGCCAGCAGCGAATCGGCGCCATGCTCGAAAAAGTTGTCATCCGGGCCCAAGTCCGCGAGGCCGAGTCCGCCGAGAATATCGCGCAGGCTCGACTCGAGCGGATCGACCGGCACAATGTTTTTGTTCTTGGCGGGAGTGCTGTCCCTCGCGGGGGCGGGTGATGAAGCGGGCGGGGCAGAAAGTGAAACAGCCTTGAGCTGATTGGGATCGGTGACCGAAACCACGACATGGGGCAGATGGGTAAGCTGCAGGGCATGCTCGAAAGAAGCTACGCCATCCACGGTGGTGAGCCCTGGAAACGTCATCGCGGTCATATGTCCGTGCGCCTCGTCCTTGCCGATCAAATCCTTCGCGGTAAGGCCTAGTTGTTGGAGCATGGCGTCCCGCGCCTGGAGGCCCATGCCGGTCTCTAGCCAGGCGTCCCACGCGAGGGTGATGGTGGGTCCCAATGCCCTCTCGTGGCGGCTGCGCCAGCGCGCAAAGCCATCCAGGAAGGCGTTGGCCGCCGTGTAATCCAACTGACCGGCCTCGCCCGTGAGCGAGGCAATGGAGCCGCAGAACAGAGTGAAGTCGAGGCGTCTTTTACCCAAGACTCGATGCAGCGCCATACTGCCTCTCACCTTGGGGGCCAGCACGGCTCGAGCCCGTGATAAATCCAGGGACTGAATGGGGTTGGCGCCTCCCGCCAACCCCGCCGCGTGGATTACGCCATGGGGCGCTTCCCAACGGGTTTGGATCGCCTGGATCGCCTCCCGCATGGCGGGTTCATCGGCCACATCGGCTTGGATGACCAGGACCTCGGCCCCCAATTCCTCCAGGGTTTGGAGGGCGCGGATGCGGGCGCTGGCAGGCTCGTTCTCCTCGTGTTCGGCGAGCCAGCGTTCCCATTGATCCCGCGGAGGAAAGTGGGATCGGGTCGTGACCGCGATGCGTGCCTTCACGCGCTTGGCAAGGGTTTCCGCCAACGCCAGGCCAATGCCGCCCAGCCCGCCGGTGATCAAGTAGACGCCCCGTTCCCGCAAGCGGGTGGGTGCGGCGTCCGTGTCCGGGAGGCTCAGGGATTCAAAGCCGGGAACCCAGCGGTAATTTCCACGAAACGCGACCTGTTCCGCGAGCCTTTCCGCCGTCAACTCCGCCAACAGCCGGTTTACCTCCTCCTCCTGCCGGCCATTGGCGTCGAGGTCGATCAGGGAGCAGCTCATGCCGGGAAACTCCTTGGGAATCGTCAATAAGGGTCCCAGGAGGATGGTCTTGAAAGGGTTGAGGGATTCGGTGCCCAACACATCCTGAACCTGGCTGGTGACGACCGCCAAGCGCCGGGGAGGACCCGCTTTCGCGCCGGTCAGCGCCCGCGCCAGCAAGAGCGGGCCATTCAGGAACCGCATGCTTTCGGCTTCGCCCGGCATGGCGTCATGGGGATTGAATTCTTCCGCGGAATAGTGCCAGAAGTGGACCACGTGGGTAGGGAGCCGGGGAGTCAGTTTTTGCATCAGCGCGAGGTAATCCTCGCCCTTTTCGGGCCGAATGGTGAGCCTGTTGCCTTTCAAAACGCGGGATTTCCCCATCTGGATGGTCACCACATGCTGATTCAGTGAGGTGAGGCGGTCCACGAAACCGCTGGCCAATTGGCCGCCATCCGAGATCACCAGCCATTGGCCGCTGGGAGAGGGGTCGGTCGACGGCGGTGCGGGCGCCTGCTTCCAGACGGGTAGGTAAAACCAGTCCCGGAGCCGTCCCCTCGGTTTTGGAGTCTCGGCCGTGCGGCTCGTGGGCGCCTTGTTCGCGGATTGACGCTGGTCGATCCAATAGGGTTTGTGCTCGAAGGGATAGGTGGGCAGATGGATGCGGCGGCGGCGCTCCCGAGCGTAAAAACCGCGCCAGTCCACCTCGATGCCCGCGGCCCATGCCCGCCCCAGGGACTGGTAAATATGGGCGGCCGCATCCGAGCCATGGGCCTTGGCATGGGGCAGGGACGTGAGCGCGGTGGTGGCGGTGTCCGCTTCCAGATGCTGGCGGAGCAGGCTAGTGAGCGTATTGCCGGGACCCACCTCCAGAAACGCGCGGGCGGGGTCTTGCAACAATTGTTGGAGGCCATGGGAAAACAACACGGGGTTCGCCAGGTGCCGGGCCCAATAGTCGGCCGAGGTGGCCTCGGTTTCCGTGATCCAGGCGCCGGTGACATTGGAAATGAACGGGATGCTGGGCGGATTCAATTCGGCTCTGGCGACATGCGCCCGCATCTCATTCGCCGCGGGCGCCATCATTTGCGAGTGAAAGGCATGGGAGGTATGCAGGGGCCGGCAGCCGGCGCCTTGTTCGCCCAGACGCTCCGCAAAGGCGGAGATATCATCCTTGGGCCCGGCGACCACGCATCGGTTCGGCGCGTTCACCGCGGCCAGATTCACCCGATCCGTCAGCATGGGTTCCAACTCCTCTCGCGAAAGCGAGACCGCGAGCATGGCGCCTTCCGGCCGCGCCTGCATGAGCCGGCCCCGTGCGGCGACCAGGGACAGCGCGTTTTGCAGGCTCATGACTCCGGCCAGGCAGGCGGCCACGTATTCGCCGATGCTGTGGCCGATCATGGCCTCGGGTCTCAGGCCCCAGGATTGCCACAGTTGGGCCAGCGCATAGGAGATGGCAAACAAGGAGGGTTGGGTATAGCGGGTTTCGGTAAGCGCCCGGTTCGCCGCGTCCACCGCCTCCGCATCTGGGAAGAGCCATTGCTTTAGATCCGCATTCAATTCGGGCTTTAACAGTTCCAGGCACTCGTCCAGCGATTCGCGGAACACGGGTTCATCTCGGTAGAGCTCACGGCCCATGCCCGCGTATTGGGCGCCTTGGCCCGGAAACAGGAAAACCACCGGCCGGTAGCCTTGAGATGCCTGTCCGTTGTCCGAATTTTGCCGGCGGAGCGCGGCGGCCGCCTCCTCGGCAGAGCGGCAGGCCAGGGCGCGGCGATGCTCCAGTGGGCGGCGTCCCAGGTGGAGGGTGAAGGCGGCATCCGCCAGGTTCAGATCCGGGTTTTCCTCCAGAAAATCTGCGAAATTGGCCGACAGCTTTCCCAGGGCGGCAGGCGTTTTTGCCGAGAAACAAAGCAGGTGATTCGGACGGGCGGGACCCGATGGCGCGGGGAGCGGCGCCTGCTCCACGATCATGTGGGCGTTGGTGCCGCCCATCCCGAACGAACTGACGCCGGCCCGGCGTGGGGAAGCCTGTTCCCAGGTGCGGAGCCGGTCGTTGACAAAAAAGGGACTCGCCTCGAAATCGATTTTTGGATTGGGCTTCTTGAAATGCAGGCTGGGCGGGATCAGGCCGTGCTCCACCGCCAGGACGGTTTTGATGAAACCGGCTACGCCCGCGGCGCTGTCCGCGTGGCCGATATTGCTTTTCACCGAGCCCAGGGCGCAAAAGCCTTTGCGATCCGTTTGGGAGCCGAATGCTTTGGTCAGCGCGCCGACCTCGATTGGGTCGCCGAGCTCGGTTCCCGTGCCGTGCGCTTCCACATAGCCGATGGTTTGGGGATCGACCTCGGCCATGGCGATGGCCTCGGTGATCAACGCCCGCTGAGCCTCCATGCTGGGCGCGGAAAAGCCGATTTTGAGCGACCCGTCATTGTTGACCGCGGAGCCCCTGATCACCGCGTGAATGGGATCGCCGTCCGCGAGCGCATCCGCCATCCGCTTCAGAACGACCAGGCCGACGCCCGCGCCAATGGAGATGCCCTTCGCCCTCGCGTCAAAGGGCCGGCACACCCCATCCGGTGCGAGAGTGCCGCCTTCCTGGTAGATGTAACCCGCTTTTTGCGGCAGGGAAAGGCCCACTCCGCCGGCGAGGGCCATGTCGCATTCGCCGTTGAGCAGGCTTTGATAGGCTTGGTGAATGGCCACCAGGGAGGTAGAGCAGGCGGTTTGCACGACGATACTCGGCCCGCGCAAATTGAGACAGTAGGAAGCGCGCATGGCGAGAAAGTCCTTCTCATTGACGGTGAGCACCTGATACTCGCCGAATTTGCGCATGTTTTCGGGGTTGGCCAGCACGTTCAGGAGGTAGTAACTGGGATTGCAACCCGCGTAGACGCCGACCCGGCCGTTGTAGTCCTCGGAGGTGTAGCCCGCCAACTCCATGGCTTGCCACGCGCATTCCAGGAACATGCGATGCTGGGGGTCCATGATTTCTGCGATCTGGGGGTTGATATCGAAGAGCTTGGCGTCGAAGAGGTCCGCATCTTTCAAGAAACCACGCGCCGCCACGAAAAGCGGGTCTTTTATCATCGCGGGGTCGACGCCCTCTTCCAATAGCTCTTGCTCGGTGAATCGGGTGATGCAATCCACGCCCTCGCACAGGTTTTTCCAAAAGGATGGGATGTCCTTTGAGTTTGGGAACCTGCCGGCCATCGCGATGACCGCGACCTCCGCTTCCAGGTGTTCCCGTTCCTTGGCGTCACTCATCCGTTCCTCCTCGATCCCTTTCCCATTGCCGCCGGTTCGCCGGGGGGTGAATTGCCTTTCCGGGTGAGAAACCCGTCAAGATTGTCTTTTGTTTCATGCATGCTCCCCTCCGCCTTTGCCGGCTCGTGCGCCGCGACGGCTCCTGCGCCTCATGAGGGTTTTGCGCATATTGGCGCGCTCGACGCCGTCCGAGTCATGACTGTCCTGGGTCTCTCCCCGGTCCAGGAAGTGGGCCAGGGAATAGAGGTGGGAGATGTCATAGCACTCGTGCTCGAACCGGGTGCCGTTGTCGGCGCACGAGGTCAGAATGTACTCGATGTCCTTGAAGGTGTTGCGGAAGATGAAGTCGCGGCTGTTCTCGAGATGCTTCCGTTCCCACTCGTACTTGAACTCGGGGTAGCGGTCGAGCATCGGATAGAGCCCGAAGTTCATCGAAC
>JBGTRP010000575.1:0-5182 GCA_041940685.1 Acanthopleuribacteraceae bacterium | reverse complement strand
TCTCATCAAGCGCCAGACCTCAAGCCTGTTCTTCAAAAGCGATGCCGAGTCCATCGCACAGGTCGGCTCGGTTCAACCCCAGGTGGTGGACGATACGCAACGGCGGCTGCGGCGCTCGCGTCGCAACGCGCGCCGGCGGGCGGCCTCGGCCGCGGCCGCGCGCGCGGCCCAGTTCAAGCTTCCGCCCGGCACCCATTTTTTCAAGGGTTCGCCCCAAGAGCTCAGCTTTCTCTCCACGATTTCGTTTTTATCCGACTTTCCCGGACAAGTGGCCGTCAGATACTACGTCATCCAGGGGGAGCCGGGAGAGGATATGGCCCTGGCAGACCTGCCTCACTCCCGCTCGGAGATCGACAGCTTTGCCGCCGATGCAGAGTACGACATGGAGGATGTTCCCGAGGAGTTGGAGGGCGACCTCTACCTCGTGTTGGAAGAGAAGAACCTCTTCCTCAGCAGCACGCAATCCGCCCAAGACGGCGGCTCCCTGGTGGATGAGCCCGCCCTGGACCCCGATAGCGGGTTGGAGGACGGGGAAGATGGAGAGGACCTCGAGGGCGATGACATGGAACTGGCGAACAGCATGGGGGATTCGGGATTTGCCGACGGCGGGGAGAGCCTCAGTGAGGTAGTCGCGACGAGCTCCATGGTGTTGTTGGGTCCCCTGCGCAAATTCACGCTCCGCTACCGCCTGCCCGCGATCCGGCGGGTAGAGGAAGCCGACGAGGAAGAGGATTGGGCCTTGAGTTGGGATTTGGACGCCGACAATATGTACCCCTCGGCCATAGAGCTCATTCTGGTGTACCAGCCCGAGGGCGCGGATGAAGACGCGCCAACCGAGGATTTGCCGGGCATTCGCATGGTGATCCCCGTTTATGACAGCCGCAACCTGGTTCGGGGAGGCACCAATGGCCTTTTTTAGAAACCTTCGCGGCCTTGCCCGCCAAGAGGGAAATGGCCAGGGCCCCGCCAAAGAGCGGGGCAGCGTCTTGATTTCCGTGCTGTGGGTGATTGCGACCATGAGCATCATCGTGCTGGCTCTCAGCTTCGAGGCCCGCAGCGATATCGAACGCGCCAGCCTTTCCCGCGACCGGGCCAAGGCCTACTGGATGGCGCGCGGCGCCATCGAGCGCGCCAAGTACGATTACGCGGTTTCCAGCTTGCGCGGCGACCCCAATAGTGAAAAAAAGTCCCGTTTCCACTATCAGTTCGACGAGGGCGGCGCCCACTGCATCCTGCAGGCCAATTCCAGCATGATGTCGGTCAACTCCAGCGACCGCAAGCTCTGGGACCAGCTCTTTCGCTACCTGGGGAAGGATATGGATGAGAGCGCGGCCCTGTTCGACGCCATCATGGACTGGCGCGACGATGATGATCTGCCCCGCCTCAACGGCGCGGAGTCCGACTACTACCTGGGCCTGGAGCCGCCGTACCTGCCCCGCAACGGCGCCTTCTACAGCGTGGAGGAACTTTTGCTGGTGCGCGGCATTACCGAGGAAATGTTCTACGGCTCCTTTCAGGACGGCGTTCGCAAGCCCGGCATTCAGGACGTGGTCTCGGTCAACGCGCCCTTTTCTTCCACTTTCGATATCAATTCCTGCCCGCCCGAGATGCTCATGGTATTTTTGGGGATTACGCAGGAAGAGGCGGACATCCTCGTCAAAGCGCGCGAGGAGCAGCCCTTCGAGAACGTTCAGGAGGCCGCGGCCCTGGTCCCCCTGCAACAACCGGAAAACATCAACTTTTTCATCCCCTACCGAGGCGGCCATTTCACCGTCAAGGCCACGGGATACGTACACAACTCGCCCGCGCGTTACAGCGTGGAGGACGAGGTGCGCTACACGGGTAATGGTAAACTGTATTCCCATTTGTCGCATAAGGACTTCAGCATGGACCATGTTGAAGGGGAAAGCGGCAACGACGAGGAAATGGAATGAAAGGGACACCCAAGCTGAACGTGGAATTGAACCTGCGGACCCGCGCGTGGGGGATTGGCTTCGATGAACGGAACCTCTACCTGACCGCCATCCACAACAAGCTCAATCAAATTCGGTTTCAGGGCCGCGAGGTCCTGGAGGATTTCGAATCCAAAACCGATGATGAGATACAGGAATTCCTGGACGACTTCCTGCGGGCGCATGGCGTCAAGCGCGGCGACACCTATCTGACCATCCCGCGCAGCCAGGTGCAGATCCACGTCACCGAATTCCCCAAGGAAGCCAGAAACAACCTGGAAGAGGTGATGGAATACCAGTTGGGGAACTTTTTCCCCGGGGACCTTGATGCCTACCAATTCTTTCCCCAAATCTTGGGCGAGGCGGACCAGTTGCTCAAGGTGATGATCGTTGCGGTAAAAAAGGAGCATTTGGGCCATGCCTTCGGTGTCATCCGACGCTGGAAGCTAAAGCTGGCCGGCATGACGCTGGAGACCTTCGCCCTGGTGAACGGCCTGCTCAAGTCCGATCCCAAGCGCTGCGCGGAAACGAAGATCGTGGTTTTTCGCTTCTATGGGTCGGGCCTGGAGATGATCGCGGTCCATTCCGGTCGCCTGGTGATGAGCTATTACACGCCGTTCGCCGAGGGCGAGGATCCCAACAAGCTGATCGTCGAGCTCGAGCGCGGTTTCAGTCAGGCGCGGATGGAGCCGAACGAGGTGGACACCTACCTTTACGCGGGAACGGAAAGGCCCGAGCTGCTGGAGTTCCTGCGGGGCGAGGTGGGCATCCCCTTTTCGGCTTGGACCGATTTCACCGGCCGCGAGGTCGACCCGGAGGGATTGGCCGGATTTGGCGGCTCGGTTTCCGCGGTTCACGACAATTTGCCGCTGGGCCTGAACATGTTGCCCGAAAACCTGCGCAAGCGCCACCAGCGGGTGCCCGTTATCCTCGGCTCGATCGTCCTGGCCCTGCTGGCGCTCTTTTGGGTTGTGGGCGAGTTTCGCGAGTACAGCGATTTGCGCGGGGAAGCCGCGCAACTACAGCGGCGCCATGATCAGGTCACCCAGCGCATGAACGAGGTGGTCGCCGCCAAAACCGAATACGAGGAGAAGGTCAACGAGTTGGAGGTCTTCCGCGGCTACCGCGCCAGCAACCTGCTGATCCGGGTGCTCGACACCATGAGCCGGGACCTGCCCGACAATACCTACCTCACCAATTTCCAGATCAAGAACGGCCATGACCTGACCATTCAGGGGGAATCCGACGATCCCTTCACCACCCAGCGGGTGCTCACGGGGATGCCGTTCCTCAAGGATGTCACCCCGGGCAACGCCATTACGCCCGGTCGCAACCGGGACGGAAAAAAACGCTTCATGTTCCGCGCGAAAATTGTCTTGGAGGCGCTCCGTTGAAGAAGTTGAGCCGGCGAGAAAGAACCATATTGAAATGGATGATCCTGGTCCTCTTGGTGGCGGGCTTCGTCAAGGGTTACGACAAGTACGTGGCCATGAAGGAAAATTTGCGGGCCGATATCGACAGCCTCAGCTCCCAGGTAACCACCTATATGAAGGAACTGGAGGGCGAAGAGCCCGCCAAATACCGCGCACAGGCCGAGGAAATTGAAGAGCAACTGGTCCTGGCGCGCGAAAAGGTGCTGGAGCTTCCCCAGGAAACCGACGCCAGCCTGTTGATTCGCCAGACCATCGATGAAAAAGCCCAAGAGGTCGGCCTGACCATCAACTCCATCAGCAGCCGAACCTCCAAGGCCGTGCAAAAGGACAAACCCCTGCGCGAGCTGCGCACCTATTTCGGTTACGACACGGACCTGGAGTCGCTGCTGAATTTTTTCAACGCCATGCAGGATCAGGATTATTACCTGGTCATCGAGAGCCTCAACATCTCCGCGAGAAACCGGCCGCGCCGCAATATCCGGCGCCGCAACGCCAATCTCAAGCAATGCCTTCCCCTCAACGGCAATCTGGTGCTGTCCACCCTCTTTATGCCCAATGCCGAGGCCTCCCTCCAGCAATATGTCAAGCCCGCGTCCTCGGAGGCCGGGGAGCCCGAGGAGGATTTTCCCATAGATGAAGAAGAACCCTCCTTGGATGGCGCGGAAGAGCTGATGCCCGAGATGAGAACCTCCCTGGAAGAAAGCGCCGCGGAGGAGGACTTAGCCGAAACCAGGCAGGAGCCCAAGGTCATTGCCCAGGTGGACCGGTTTGCAAACGAGGAAAGCGTGAACGAATCCGGCACCGCGCGCAAACCCATTCCCCGCGAGGATGAATCCGCCAGAGATCCGCAAAAGAACGAAAAACCCACGAGCGAGGCGGAGGAGAAAGAAACCTCCCGACAGACACCCAAACTGGATCCGAAAACAAGCGGCCGCCCCGTGAGGGTCACGCCCAAGGGCGGCGGAGAGGCGAAACCCAACACCAATCAGGCAAAACCGCCTTCCCGTCCACGTTTGGAGGACAAGCCAAGGTCGCTCTCCGGCGCGGCCAAACCCAAAAAGGCCGATAAGGAAAAAGACAATTGAGCAATTCACGGCGCCGGCCGTGGAGGGAGAAACGAACATGAGAGTATTGCTGATGCTGGCCGCGAGCCTGAGCCTTTGGGCGCAAAACGACATTCAGTCGATCCTGGAGCGCGATCCTTTTGACCCCAATAGGGGGAAAGAGGAAGACACCGAGGAAGCCGAAGAGGTCGTGGACGAGATCGAGATGGTCGATCTTCCCATTCTCGACGGAACCATGATCATCGGCGACCTTCGCATCGCCATGTTCTCCTTCACCAAGGACGGGCGGACCGTGGCGGCGCGCGTGGAGATGCGCGACGGCCAGGACGGCTATCGGGTCTTTTTGCGCGATCCTCAAGCCGAGGATGAAGAACAGGACCTCTCCTCCAGTCGGATGGGCATGGTGAACGGCAAGATCGCCGGTTATTCCGTGAGCCTGATCCAACGCAACGAGGTGCGGCTCGAGGGTCTCGGCGAACCGGTGATGCTGAAAATGTACGATGGCAAGAAGGAGAACCGGGGCGGTTCCAAACGCTTGCCCATCCCCACCAGCAGGCGTCGAGCCCCATCCAAGGAGATTACCCAGGTCAAGGCCGAGGAAGGCGAACCCCAGGTGAAGACCCTGCCGCCGCCCGCCACCAACACTCAAAAACCCGTGTTCAGCAAGCGAAATACGCCTCCCAAGGTCACCCCTCAGTCTCGTTCCATCAGCGAGAAACGGACCAAGAAGTTT
>JBGTRP010000574.1:0-5191 GCA_041940685.1 Acanthopleuribacteraceae bacterium | reverse complement strand
AGCAGCCTTATTCGGAGTTTCGGCGATAAACGATCTCGCCGTCGACCACGGTGAACAACACCTCGGTGTTCAACAGTTCGCGGGCGGGGATTTCCAATAGATTATTGGAGAGCGCCACCATGTCAGCGAGCTTGCCGCGCGTAATTGATCCTTTGATATCCTCCTCGAAGTTCGCATAGGCGGTGTTGCGGGAATAGGCCTCGGTCGCCTGCCGAATATCGATGCGTTCCTCGGGGAACCAGCCGTCCTCGGGCAAGCCGGCAACGGTTTGGCGGGTAACCGCGGCGTATAGGCCCAGCATGGGGTTGATGGGGTACTCGGCGGCCGAGGTTCCCGGCCAATCGGTCCCGAAACTCAAAACCGCCCCGCTTTCGACAATGGTCTTGAAGGCATAGGCGCCGCGGCAACGGTCGGCGCCGATGCGTTCCTCCATCCAACGCATATCGTCGCTCAAATGGAAGGGCTGCACCTCGGCAACGATGCCGAGCGGCCCAAGCCTTTGAAAATCGTCGGGCGCGATCACCTGCGCGTGTACCAGGCGGAAGCGCCGTTCCCGCGGGCCGTTGAGGCGTTCGAGCTCTTCTAAATAATTCATCAAAAGGTGATTGGCTTCATCGCCGATGGCGTGAATGGTGAGTTGCAGGCCAGCCTGGTCGGCGTCGGCCATGTACTTGAGGAAACGGCCCTCGTCGAAATCGCCGTTCTCGTCCACCATCAGCTTGCGCCACCGCCCGCGATTGTTGGGCTGATGGTCGTAGGCTTCGAAGAAGCGCGCGCTGCTGTTGCCCATGATGCCGTCGATATGGCCCTTGAGCGCGCCAAGCCGAATCCAGGCATCGCCCGAACCCACCTTGATCCCGGCCTCGGCCAACTCGGACCATCGTTCTAACGGGTACCGGAAATGAACGCGGACGGTGAGCTCCCCCAGGTCGCGTAACTCGCGGTAGATGGCCAACTGGGCGTCGTCGGACATATCGCTGACATTGGTGACCCCGTATTTGCGGATCTCGGCAAGCGCGCGTCGCGTTTGGTTGAGGCGTCTTTTATGGGAAAAGCTCTTGGGCAAATGGGGCTCGAAGAGCGGCAATACGCCCTCGCCGCGCATGATCCCCGTCGGCTGGCCCGCGTCATCGCGTTCGAAAACGATCCCCTCCTGTTGAGGCGCGTCAACATCCAAACCCACGCTTTTAAGGGCGAATCGGTTGGCGGCAAACGCCGAGTCGTCAAATTTACGGATGAAAACCGGGTGGGCGGCGGTGATTTCCTCAATGAGGCTCATCCGCGGGGTGAAAAAATGGCGCGCCTCTCCGCCCGCGCTGCCGGACCGCCACTGGTCGTAAGCGCCCCAAAATCCTCCGAGCAACCATTCGCCCTCGTCAAGCTCAGCCACTACCTCGCGGACCCGCGCCACAAAGTCGTCCTGAGTGGCGGTTTTCATGATGTTAAATTCCAAAAACCGGGCGGCGGAACCGAAATGCACGTGGTTGTCGTTGAAACCGGGCATGGCAAATCCGCCCTTCAAATCGACGACTTGGGTATCGGGTCCCACAAGGGCCAACACCGAGGCGTCGTCGCCCACGGCGGCGAACTTCCCGTCACGGATGGAGACGGCCTGGGCTTCCGGCAAATCCGCGTCCACGGTCCAAATAAAACCATTGTGGAAAACCAGGTCGGCCGCGGGCGCCGCCTTTTCAAGCCGCCCGCATGCCGAAATGAAAATCACCAGGGACGTCATGAACCCAATCCACGCCCGCGTATGCAACATGACCCCCTCCTTGCCATCCATCTCCTGGAAATGGTTCATTTCATTTTCACTCTATATTTTAGTAACACGGCTGCCAGCAATGCCAGGATGCCGATAACATCGATGAATAGCACCTTGGCAACCGCCTCATTGTACTCGCCGATGCCAAGAACCAATAAAGCAAAACCGATCATGCTCGCCCCCGCCATGATCATCGCGGCTGGCTGGTATGGAGGATAAAAGGCGGCGTAAAGAATGAAGGCGCCTAGAATGCCGAAAAGCAGCGCCCGATGGCGCATGAGTATCGCCAGGTCATTGCCCGCCAAGGTGACGGAATAGGCGGACTCCAGTGCTTGCGTCGAAAAAAAACCGATAACTGGCAAAAAGTTGATGAGTCCTACGACAACCAAGCAGAATGTAATCGCCTTTTCCATGGGTTGACTCCTATGCATAAGCATACAAAAAGACCGCGATCAAAGGCGAGAAAAGGCCTTTATTTTAGCCACAACCTTTCAGATTTGAACAATCCCCGAGCTGGGAATAAAGGGCTTAGAGGTCCAACACCGCTTATTTCCGGCCATTTTTAATTTTCATTCACGGAGGTTCGGTTCTAGCCTGCCCATGGCTTGCTCTCGGATAGCTGTTCATCCATCCGGTGTAACTGTCGCCAATGCCGCTCCCGGCGCCACCCAAACCAGGCGACCAAAACACCGAACGTCACCAAGCCCAGATTGAACAGCAGCGTGGCCGTCAATTTGTAAATCTCCCGTTTATAAAGGGATTGGCTTGGCTTGGAGGGATTGTAGAAGACGCGGATGGGGTCCCCGCTTTTCAGGGGTTTGTCCCCAAGTGCCGGATAGTAGGAGAGCATGTGCCGAATCCCGGTATGTTCTTCTCCATCCACTTCATAGCGGTACAGAAAATCCTGGTAGTGGCGGTCCACCTCGCGTCCGTCCTCGTAGTTGCGCTTGAAATAGGTTCGCTGGTTGATGATCGTCGCTTGGGTAGGAGACCAAAACAACGATTGCAAGGAGGTCTTGAGCCGCGCCGACTTCCCTAAAAGCACATAACCCGGGAAAACGAAAAACAGGGTCGCCAGGGCCAGCGTACCGAGAAACCTTCTCCATCTCGCGGCCCGGTCGGTGGTCAAGTAATCCTTGACCTCTCGAAAGCTCCAGTCCCGCGAGGGCGTTGCCGGCAGCTCCCCTACCTCGCCTAGGTCCCGAATCATTTGTTGGACAACCTGCCACGAGGTCTCCAGATCGGCGTCACTGGCGCGGAAATAGAGCAAAAGGGCCCGCGCCTTGTCATGAGAGGCAAGGGCATCCATCATTTTGTCGGCCAGGTCCGCGGGAATAGGATCAACCATGAACGCCTCGTCTCCTCTACCTATCATGGAATAGAAAAAGGCTTCCAAGCAAGCCCGGCGAAGGGATTGGGAATCCAGAGCATCTATCCGGAAGGCTCGCGTGACTGGCCATAATTTTTGACCATGATTCCCGAACACCTGCATGAAAAACAAAAACCGCCGGGTCATATAGCTCAGCGAACGCGACCAATTAGAGCCTGCCCAGAAACGCAGTCCTGAGGCCAAAATCAACGTGTGAGCATTCAGAAAATTTGTGTGCGATGACCCTCTGGTGACACCAGATCACGGGCATCGGCAATTTTGGACGAAAAATCAGTCTGTCCAAGCCGCTTTCCCCAGGATATCCATAGGACTTGGTCAGCCGCGACGGTTTTTCCAATACTTCGGCAGTCGCCGATGATGCATTACAGCCAGAATGAAAATCGTAGACTTTTTTACCCTGTATAAAATGGAGTACGGAAAACGGTTGAGGACTTTCTTTCTGATCGAATCGGAAATAATCGGCCAAGCATTTGTTTTCTTGGTGATAGAACAAAGACCGCGATCCATATCATCAAGGAATCGGTTACCCAAACCCGGCTCTTGGTTTTCATAAAAATCTGCGACATCTACCATTTCAATTTCGGCTTCTCGATGAAACCTAACCTTTGAATCGGTCACGAACAGCTCTCATCACCTCGTTCGCCGGTTTTGTAACCATTTTTCCTTCGGCAATCTCCTGAAAGCGCCGGTTGGCCTCTTGAGCCCAAATCTTTTCATTTTCATCGGAAGGTTCAATGCCAGGTTCAAGGCTATCCAAAAGCTGTTTTGCGAGAAACGCACGATTTTTTGTGGGCTGATCAAGCACCTTTGAAGAAAGCTGTTCCAATGTCATCCCCATGCTTCACCTCAAAATCATTTTAACAAAAAATGCCTCTGCTTGAGCAGTTGACGTCTCTAGAGCTCAAAATTAGGGGAGTTTGGGCAATTGATTAACGCCAAAACGGAAAGGGAGGATATTAGTATGAGCCATCTTCCGGGGGTAGGGAGTGTCACCCATTTGTTTACAGCAATTGTAAGAATCTCTCTGACTGGCAAATGATGGCTTCGGGAGCAGGAAGTCCGATGTGGGGCGCCTTATTGGCCGCCTCAAATCTGCTGTTGTTTCCATTTGCCCTTGCGGAAGATCCAGGCGGCGACGAGGGCTACCAGTGATTCGGCGACCGCGATGGCGATAAAGACGCCGATGGATTCCAGGCCGAGCGGAAGGGCGAGGGCGTAGGCCAGGGGGATCTGCAGCAGCCAGTAACAGAAAAAGTTGATGGCCGTGGGCGTGAAGGTGTCGCCCGCGCCGTTGAAGGCCTGGTTGATGACCATGCCCAGGGCGAAGAAGACATAGCCGTAGCTGATGTAGCGCAGGCAGTGAACGCCATGGCTCACCACCAGGGGGTCGTCGTTGAAGATGCCTACCAGATGGGGGGCGAAGAAGATGAACACCAGGGTGATGGCGCCGAGGAAGATCATGTTGTAGACGCCGGTCGTCCAGACGGAGCGCTCGGCGCGCCCGGGTTTGCCCGCCCCGAGGTTCTGGCCCACGAGGGTGGCCACGGAATTGCTGAGCCCCCAGGAGGGCAGGATCGTGAACACGATGATGCGCAGGCCGATGGTGTAGCCGGCCAGAGCCGCGCTGCCGAAAACCGCCACGATGCGCACCAGCACCACCCAACTGGTGGTGGCGATCAGCCACTGCACGATGCCGCCGATGGAGACCCGGATCAGGCGCAAGATGACCGGAATGTCGATGCGCATGTGCTTGGGTTTGATCTGAATGGTGCTATTGCCCCGCGTCAGGACGTAGATTTGGTACAACACGCCGATGCCGCGGCCCGTGGTGGTGGCCACGGCCGCGCCCGTCACGCCCATCTCGGGAAAGGGCCCCCAACCGAAGATCAGGCAGGGGTCGAGCACAATGTTGATGCCGTTGGAGAGGAAGAGCACCTTCATGGCGATCACCGGATCGCCCGCGCCGCGGAAGATGGCGTTGATGAGGAAGATCAGGATGATGGTGGCGTTGCCGCCCAGCATGACCGCGGTGTTGC
>JBGTRP010000573.1:0-5200 GCA_041940685.1 Acanthopleuribacteraceae bacterium | reverse complement strand
TCTCAAACTCGCCGGCCTCGTAGAGCCTGGCGATTGCTTGATGGCTCAAAAGGTGAGCGGCCCTGGTTTCGCGCATGAACCGGCTCCGCTTTTCCTTGTTGATCAGCAGGTCATCGGGCAGGATCTTGAGCGCGACCTCCCGATCCTCCCGGGGATCGAAGGCCTTGTAGACGATGCCGGTATTGCCGCCGCCAATTCGGTCGAGGATCTGATAGCCTGAAAAGCTGGAGCCGATCATGGGGGCCTGGTCCGACAACATGTCCAATCCGAGCGGTGAAATGCGAATGTGGCGGGTGGAGCGCCATAAT
This sequence comes from Acanthopleuribacteraceae bacterium, assembly GCA_041940685.1. Lineage (GTDB taxonomy): Bacteria > Acidobacteriota > Holophagae > Acanthopleuribacterales > Acanthopleuribacteraceae > JBGTRP01. The sequence goes on along the minus strand of JBGTRP010000573.1, from coordinate 4,892 downwards.
TCTATTTTACATGATCCCACCGGGAAGGAAAGCGTGCTTCGGACGAAAAGCCGGTCATCTCTTCGGCAGCCTGGGAACCAGGCGCCAACGAGTGGTCAATCCGTCTCCAGTAGCTGGAGGATATAGGCCTGAATATCCAGGGCCTCCTGATCGGAAATCGGGTCCGGAGAGGTTTTGTGCAACCACATGCTCTTGATTTTGGCGGGCGTGACCGCTGCCGCTCGAAATGGAGGGCCCTGGTAGAGCCCGTCGCCGATCCGAACCCCGCCGCCCAGGTCGTGGCAGGACGCGCAGCCGCCGCCGAAATACAGAGGGCCGCCAGCGTTGGGGTCTCCGGGCGGAGGCGGCGTGGAGCCATCCCTGGGCGATCCCTCATCGCTCCATTTTTCCAGGATGGCCTTTTCCCGGTCGGTAACTTGTGTGCCATAATCCAGCGGCATTTGGCGTGGAAAGGCGGTGTCGGCAAAAATGTCCACCGGCCCGTCCAGGATGCCTTCAAAAATCCAGCGGCCAATGGCGTCCGCGCCACGGATGACCTGGCCGTCCTCTACCCTGGTTTCGTACACATTGAGATCCAGGTTGGGGACAATATTGTTGGGCGCGATGGGGGGCAGCGGATAGGCATGACAATAGCCGCATTTCAGCTTCAAGAGCTCGCCGACGCCGTTTTCCCAAGTGGCCACGCCCTGGATGATCACCTCGCGCGGCGCTTCATCCGCGAGCGTATCCGCATCGGAGCATTGCCAAAGACTCAACCCACATAGAACCGAAAACACGGCGACCCGCTTGCGCATAACCCCTCCTAAAACCGGTAGCCCAAGCTGAATATCAGATGCTTGAGGTAATCATCGGTGAAGTTCTGTTCGAAATTAAAGCGGAACCTGCGCCATTCATAACCAACCCCGAAACCGGCGTAATAGGTGTCGTCGCTATTTTCCAAAAAGGCGCCGTCTACCTCGATCTCCAGTGAGGTCTCGATGTCGTTGGCCCCGATAAAACCGTAAACCGCGAGCCTGCCGAAGGTTTTGCCCAGGCTGAGATCCAAACCCTGATTGGTGAAATCGAAAAAATCATCTACATTCGGTTCGGTAATGGGACCCGTGATGTCGCCATCGCTATAGCTGCCGCGAATGCCGAAGCTCAAACCCCGAAAGCGGAAACGGAACCCGGCCTCCAACGAAAGGTATTCGGCCTCGTAGTCCTGAAACTCGATGCCCGGCGCGTAGGCGCCGCCGATGAACCAGCCGCCCCCTCCCTGGTAACGGGCCCGAACCTTGGGAACGATGGAGGGCGGGTCGATGGGTTCATCCTTGAGGCCGACCCGGGTATCGATAGTCGGTTGGGGGTTGATATCCAGGCTGAATTCCAATCTTCCGATCCGGGGCGCATAGGGCGCGCCGGCCGGCCGCAGATCCAGCAGGTAAGCATTGATGTTCTGCAGCCGCGCCGCCTGTTCCTGAAAGGTGGTGTCGGCCAGAACGGCGAGTGGGGAAACCAAAAGCAGAAAAAATAGCTTTAGCCGGTGTTTCATGTCGCCGCTCCCTCGATAATTTCCCTTGGGTTTCGGGGCCTTTGGATTCCATGTTGACCGCGGAAGCATAACAAATGAAAGGGGTTTCTTTCAAGAGATCGAGCTGGTTTGCATCATTCGAATATGGCTCCGCTTACTCCTTGTTTGCAAACAAGCGTGAGAAAAGATGATGTTCGCATGAGATAATAGCGGACATACTTCACACTAAATAACCAGGTTATTTGAATTCAACGAGGAGTGGCGTGTGATTATCACCAACTTGGAAACGGTTCCCGGCAAAACGATTACCGCCCATTACGGGATCGTACAGGGGAGTACAATTCGAGCCAAACACGTGGGCCGGGATATTGCCGCGGGCTTGAAAAACATATTTGGCGGGGAACTCAGAGGCTATACCGAGCTACTGCAGGAGTCCCGTAGAGAATCGATGGACCGCATGATCGCCCAGGCGCGTGAACTGGGCGGCAATGCGGTTGTCAATGTTCGTTTCTCCACTTCATCGGTGGCGCAGGGCGCCGCGGAAATTTTGGCCTATGGCACCGCGGTAAAGGTGGAATGATGGCGGCCGAGCTGATCGGACTCTTGATTTACCTTACCCCGGTCTTTCTGGTGATCTTGGCGTGGATTACCGGGAGCTGGCTTGAATCCAGGCACTATCGCGACATTCGCGAGAGGGAAGCCAGGTTTGCCAAAACTCCATGCGTGAACGGCAAGACCCTTTCCGATGGAAACGCCATCATTTATGCGCGCTTGGCGTTGGGCTCCGTGGTCATTTCCATCGATCATTTTAAACGGTTTCTAGCGGGTCTGCGAACAATTTTCGGTGGGGAGCTAAGGGCCTACTCTTCCCTGATCGACCGGGCGCGGCGTGAAGCCATTCTGCGCATGAAGGAGCAGTCCCCCAACGCGGATCTTTTCCTCAATGTGCGTTTGGAAACGGCGACCATCTCCTCGGGTCGGGAAAAGCAGACGGGTACCGTTGAGGTCGTGGCCTACGGCACCGCCATCAAGTTCAAGCGGGACCGGGCATAGTCTCACAAAGTCAGGAAAATAGTTTCCGAGCTTGCCATCAGGTTGCCAGCATGCATGGCAGGGGTGCCGGGGGCCTCTAATATCCCGCGTGAGGTGTGTGGAGAACGCTTCCCTGAGGAAGCAATTGCACGAAAGGAGTGGGCGCCAAGCTGTTTTTCTCCCGGGAGAGGAGAGACGCCCAGCCGGAAGAAAGGCCTTCCCATCGAGGCGAAGGATAAGTCTTTCCGCGCATTTCCCCGCCTCGGGTAACCCGCATCATCTGCTAAGATCTCAAGCGCCGAGCAGAATCGCGAGCGAAGCGGGATCCGAACCCATGGAAAAGCTGATTCAAGATCACGATTTGGATACCTATCTGCGTCGTAGCGACACGCTTGTCGATGTGCGCTCTCCCGGGGAGTACGGCGAGGATCACATCCCAGGGGCGATTAATATTCCCGTGCTCGACAATGAGCAACGAGCGGAAATTGGCGCCCTTTATCGGAGCAACCCCTTCGCGGCGCGGAAACGGGGCGCCGTGTATATCCTGGAGGCGGTGGGCCGTTTCCTCCAATCCGATCGCATTCAGCGGGCTTCGAAGAAGGAGGCTTTTCTGGTGTACTGCGCTCGCGGAGGCCAGCGCAGCGGCGCATTGGGTTCCCTGCTTTCCCAAATCGGGTTCCCGGTCTTCCGTTTGGAGCGGGGCTACAAAACCTATCGCGCATGGGTGGCCCGGACGATTGCCGAGCAAGTTCCAAACCCGCTTTTTGTGCTTCACGGCTATACCGGCAGCGGCAAAACGAAAATTCTCCAGGCGCTTTCCGAGCGGGTCAATGTCCTGGACCTGGAAGCCTATGCCCGGCATCGGGGTTCCTTGTTGGGCGATGTGCCGGGCCGACCTCAACCCTGCCAAAGGGCCTTTGAATCCGCGCTGGTTTGGCCGCTACGGGATTTCGATCCCGGCAAGCCGACACTGGTGGAAGGCGAAAGTCGGACGATCGGCGCCTGCCAGGTGCCCGATGACCTTTGGCGGCAAATGGTCGCGGGCCGGCATTTGTGGTTGGAGGTTCCACGGGCGGCGCGCGTGGCGCACATCCTGCGCGAATATGCCGAGCTCAAGGACATCGCCTACTTACAGCCACGGCTCGAACGCCTGGCCCGCTATCTCTCCAAAAAACTGATCGCCGAGTTGGAGCGGGATGTCCGCGACCGGCAATGGCGGTCTTTTGTCGAAAAACTGCTGGAACATCACTACGATCCGCTCTACAAACGCGCGCTTGCGGCCGGGTCCATGAGTGTGTTGTCGGTCGGGAGCATCGAAGAGGGCGCGGCCATGGTTGCCGAGGCGCTAGGCGTGTGAATCGGTGCGGGGAAAGCCGATGAGCAAACAAGCCGCGCGCATTCCGCTCCACCCCTTATTCTCCTACGCTCGATCGAGAGTGGCGCTCGTGATGCTTGCCAAAGTGGTATAAGAAGGGGCCATGTCCACCGAATTCCATCAGCTCATCGAGCAATACCAAAATTTGGTCATGGCCCTGATTCGGCGCTATTACGGCGGACGGCTGGGCGAACAGGCGGAGGATCTGGCCCAGCAGGTGTGGGTCAAGCTCTGGGAACGTTTTAAAAAAAATGAGAACAATATTGTCAATTTCAAGTCTTATCTCTATAGGACCGTGCAGACCACTCTCTGGGACGCCATCCGTTCCCTGGATCAGGTAGAGGGCGCGGAGTTGCCCGAGGTTGAATCGGTCGGCGCTTCCTCGGATGAGGAGCGCGTTCACGCCCAGCTCGCCGTGGAACAACTCCTGACCAGCCTGAGCCCGGAGGAATCGCAAATGATGCGCGCCTATTTAAAGGGTTTTACCAATCAGGAAATCAGCGTGTTGCTCGGTTGTTCCGAGGGCCGGGTGCGAAACTTGTTGACGCGGATCAAGAAAAAATTGGCGAAGCGGGGATAAGGCGCATGCATCTGAATTTGGACCGGCTCAATTTGTTGCTCTCGGAAAAGATCGGCGCGGAGGAACGGGCGCATTTGGTGGAGCACCTGCTCGACTGCGACGCCTGCGCCCAAAAGTTCCGGGCCTTCAACGAACTCCATCAGCAACTCGGCGTCGCTCCCGCGCGGCGTCCCATCTGGAAATACGCCTTGGGCGTGGCCGCGGTCCTGCTGATGGCGATATTCCCCTACTTTTTCCAAAAGCCCGGCGCGAAGCATTTCGAACTGGCGCTGAATCCGCCCTCCGAATGGAGCGAGGGAACTCCCGTGCGGCTGGCGGTATTGGACCGCATCCAAGAGGTCAATTTTCAGGCCGGGCTTTCCGACTGGGGAACCAGCGCCAGCATTACCGATTTG
>JBGTRP010000572.1:0-5203 GCA_041940685.1 Acanthopleuribacteraceae bacterium | reverse complement strand
CCGCGAGTGGGCTGCGGCGGCGTTGGCCAATTGGAATCCGGATATGATCGATGAAACGCTTCAGTCCGCCTTGCTGCGGGCATTGGAATCGGAAACGGACAAGGATGCTCGCAAGCGCATGAAGCAGGTCAGCATGAGCAACCAATTGCTATCCTGAACCCGAGCCATGCCAGCCCTGGCTCCCGAAGCGGAGGGAAAACAGGGTAACTGGACCGCGGGGTTCAGTCGGCGACCGCGGCCTCGGAGCCGCGCTTGGCAAGGTAGGCGAACCCAAGGGCGAAAAGGGCCAAAACAGCGGAGATGATCAGCGGGATCAACAAGGCTTTCAGGCGGCTCTCATCGATCAGCCGATCCCGATAAAAAACGATGCCCACGGACCAGTCCGCGCTGTTGATCGGTTCGGTAAAAATCCATTCCGTACGGCCGTCCCGGCCCCCGGGACGTTCCAGAAAACCGCGAATCCCCTGGGTGGCGTTGCGGCCAAGCAGTTCCAACCGCCCATCTCCCTGATCACGAGCCCAATCCACAATAGTCGTATGCGCGGTGACCAACTCGGGATTGGGATGGGCCACGAACGCGCCCTTGCGCGAGAGAATGAAGGCATAACCCAAATCACCCAATCCGAGCGATTCTACCAGGCGCTGGTATTGGGTGAGCGACATGCTGGAAAACACCACGCCAGAGGGGATGGGCTTTCCGGTTTCCGCATCGTGCGTGAAGAATGGCGTGGTGAAGTTGGCCAGGTAGGCTTTGCTTGCCTCACCGTAATGCGGTTCCTGCCAAATGGGGCCATTGGCCAGGGGAAGATGGTACCAGTCCCGTTCCGGTCCGGTGTAATCGTAGTCATCTTCGATATAGACAAGCTTTGAACTGCCGTCTTCCTGTTTCACATAAAGCGGCGCGTAGAGGCGTCTTTCCGAGCTGAAGGCGAAAGGCGTAAAGGCCACGCCCAAGCCGAAGATATAGGGATGCGCGTCCTTGTCGCGAACCAGGCGTTCCTCGATGGCGTCCTTCTTCAGTTTGCCGGAGGTAAGCTCTTCGCTGAGCGCCAGGTTGACCGGGACCAAGCGGTTGAGCGCATGATCGATCTCGATTCTCACCGCGCGGGCGCGGCCCTCGGCCCGAGCCCAAGCCTGATCGTACAGGGATTCTTTGGTTTGCAGATAGAAATAGGTCAACCCCGCACAAACCAACAGGCAAAGGATGCCCAAGGGCAAAAGCACGGATGCGCGTTTCCTTTTCGCGGCCTGGTCATTCAATGCTCGCCTCCGACATCATGGATGAGATTCGCCATACGGGCTCCTCGATTAAGGTTGTCCCTATCATATGCGAAAACCGAAAATATTGGAAAACAGCGCCCGTAGTTTCCGCCAAAACAGGCGGGCGAGCCGAGTAATCTTTCTCGGGGCCTGTAAAAACCATCAAAAAGTGGAAGGGGTGACAATCGAGGCATGGCTTGTTACCGCCATGGATTCATGGACGGGAAGTCGGGATATGCCCATAAATGGATGGACGAAGCCGGGGATTTCCAGTATGCTTAAGTGCTATAAAAGCCAATACTTCCCGGTGTTGGACCCTTTTTAACCACGTCGTTTTTCATGGAATCAATTCAGCGGGTAGCGGGAAGTTTTCGCCGTAAAGAGGCCGCGACCTCGTCGCCGCTTTCGGGCGAGTGGGAGCTGTTTCATGCCGAACCCCAGTTTCGATTACCAACTGAAATCAGGCGATGTGTTGTTGATCGTGCCGCCCTTCGCGGACATGCGCCGCGCCTCGATCGGGGTCCACGGCTTACAAGCTTGCGCCGCGGAGAAGGGTTATCGGGTCAGCGTGTTGTACGGCAACCTCATTCTCGCCGCCATGCTGGGAGAATTCGTCTACCAGGAGATGCTGGTTTCCTCGGAGCGCTCGCTGATTTTGGAGCGCTTCTTCGGCGTGTACGCCTATGGTCTGGACCCTCTTTCGCAAGAGGAGTTGGGCGCTCTAAAAATCCCCCAACTTCGGGAAATGGACCGCTACGCGGCCGAGTGGCTGGACATCATGGAGCGCATCATTTTTCAGGGCTCCTTCCGGGTAGTTGGCGCCTCCACCACCTTCGAGCAGACCTCCGCCAGCGTGGCGGTCCTCAAGCGCTGTAAGGAACGCGATCCCGACATCATCACCATCCTGGGCGGCGCCAATTGCGAGGATGAGATGGCCGAGGGCATTCACAGCTTGCGGGCGCCCATTGACCATGTATTCTCCGGGGAAAGCGAGACCACCTTCCTGGAGTTTCTGCAAGCCGTGTTTCACGGCGCCCCACCACGGGACCGCATTTTCTACGGCCAACCTCACCAATGCCTGGAAACGCTGCCCACCCCGGATTACACGGAGTTTTTCGACCAGGTCGCATGTTTTATCCCCGACAGCAAAATCCGCCGCCTGGGTGGGCTGATGATACCCTATGAATCCAGCCGGGGCTGTTGGTGGGGACAAAAGAACCATTGTACGTTCTGCGGCTTAAACGGAAATGGCATGGGGTACCGACTGAAATCCGCGGATCGCGTGATCGAGGAGTTGCGGCATCTCACCGAAAAACACGAAACGCGCCGCATCACCATGGTCGACAACATCATGCCCTACAACTACTTCAAGACCCTGTTGCCCCGCTTGGCCGAGACTTTCTCCGAGAAACGACTCTACATCTTCTACGAGCAAAAGGCCAATATCACCCTGGAGAAAGCGATCCTGCTGCGCGACGCGGGAATCGGCAATATTCAGCCGGGAATCGAGGGCCTGAACACCCATCTCCTGCAATTGATGGACAAGGGCGTCAAGGCCCGCCAGAACATCGCCCTTATGCGCTATTGCGTTTCCCTGGACATTTTTGTCTCCTGGAACCTGTTAATCGCCTTCCCAGGCGACCGGGTGGAAGATTACGAGGAAACCCTTGAACTGATCCCCCATATCTACCACCTCAAGCCCGCCGATTGCGTGGCCGACATCGTCATTCACCGCTTTAGCCCGTTTTTTACCCAACCCGAGCGCTTCGGCATCACGAATGTCCGGCCCAGGGAACGCTACCGCGATGTATTCCCGCCCCACGCGGATACGGCCAAGCTGGCCTATTCCTTCGAGGGCGATTACGAAAGCGTGATTTTCGATCGGCCAGAGCTCATGCAACGGCTCGAAGAACTGGTCGCCCATTGGAACGAGTTGTGGCGTTGTTCCGAAAACGAAAGGCCCAAGCTGATGATCCTGCGCGTCATGGAGGACCTTTATCACCTTACCGACACAAGGGGTTTGCCGCAAACCGAACCGAGCCAACTGCTCAACCGCGAACAGGCGGCGCTGCTGTTGACCGGAGCCTCGTTAAACCGACGCGAGGAAATAGGCTGGGCCCTCGAAAAGAAGCTCTTATTCGAAATCGACGGCCGCTTCATCCCCCTGGCCACGGCCCCCGCCATGATCTTATCGGAATTCGAGGAGGAAGCCCGCACCGTCACCGCGGATCAGGAAGAGCTCGCGGTTTGAGCCAGGCGCGATCTCCCCAACCCTTTTCGAATGGGGCAATGGCGTTTTTGGACGCCAAACAAATAAATCAACAAGCGAAAGAACGGGCGCGCGTTCGCGCGGTCCGCAACCCGGAGAGGAAATGATGGTCAATCTCATCCTTTCGCCCGAGGCCACGGTGCGATTCAAACATGGCAAGCTCGTTATCGAGGGACCCAAACCGGGTAACCACCTGGTAACCGACAACGCGTTTATCGTCTTTTTACTGAAAGAATACAGCCTACCCAAGGCCTTCGACGATACCGCGGTTCCCCAGAAACCGGAGGATCGGGCCCAATTCGAAACCGTTCGCGCGTTGCGGGACCGCGGCGTGCTGATACCCGCGCGGGATTATCCCGACTTCGACAAAGATCCCGCTACCGCCTCACGGCAAGAGGAGACGCGCGTCCAGGAACGGCTCTCGGAAATGGCGGATGTGTTGTACCGCTTATCCGGAGACTTTGCCGGACTGGCCAGTTATTGCCACCGCCACTACGCGGAGGAGGGCCAGGCTCTTCCCTCCGAAACCGTGGGGCGAATGGCGTTGGTGTTGCGGGACCTTCAGCGCGAGTTGGCCGCCATGCGCGACCCCTTTCTCAAGGGACAACTGGAAAGCCTGAGCCTCCCCGAACCGCAAAGGAACCTGAAGATTCATATCGGTGCGGGCCCGTTTCGGTTGCCGTCCTGGATCAATATCGATATCGACCAGGGCGACTTGATGATGAATCTCACCTGGGGTCTGCCCTTCGCGGATGCGAGCGCCGATTTCGTTTTCTTTTCCCACACCCTAGAGCATCTCTACTATCCCGGCGAGGCGCTCAAGGTCTTGCGGGACGTGCATCGAGTGCTCGTTCCAGGCGGAACCGTCCGGGTGATCGTGCCCGAGGTCGGGCAGTCCACGATGCACGGCGCACGGATGCACGGCCGCCACGTCGTCGAGGAGCCGGCACGCGTCGACGGTGCACTCGGTCCCGGTCGCCAGCCACACGCGGTCGGCACACAGATGGGTCTCGTCGCCGAGGACGAGGAGGGGGAGATCGCCCGAGATGGCGCCGGCGACGACGCGGGCGTCCTCGTGGAGGGACACGGTCCCGTCCGCCTCGGCGCGGCGGAGCTCGGCCAGGGTGGACGTCGGCACCGACCCCCCGTCCCGAGCGTCGAAGACGGCGTCGGCCCGGTCGGCGGGGGCGAGTTGCCAGAAGTCGGCCAGGTGCTTGGGCCCGAGCCAGCCCGGATCGACGTCGAACGTCGACGACCGCAGCGGGCGCCGGGTCACGAGGTGCACGTGTTCGGCGCCGCAGTCGACGGCGTCAAGGCCGGCGTCTCCTGGGTCGACATCGCGCGCCATACGGGCCGCTACCTAGCCGCGCTGCACCCGGCCGGCAGCCCGCCGGTGTCACGGAAAACGAGCTGAGGACCTTCGTTGGGCAAACCGATGCCGCAAGTCGCTGGTGTCAGGAGACTTGCCGTCCGCCCGAACCTGCGAGGGGCCCTCGCAGGTCGCGACGCATGACAAGTCTCCTGGAATCAAGCACTTGGGCTCGTCGTCTGCACATCGAAGGTCCTCAGTTCCCGTATGAAACCCGTATGGCGCCAACGGACCTACGATCGCCGTCGTACTTTGGGGGAGATCCCACTTGCATCGCCGCGCGCGGGGCCACGTACTCGCCCCGGG
>JBGTRP010000571.1:0-5212 GCA_041940685.1 Acanthopleuribacteraceae bacterium | reverse complement strand
TCACCGGTTTTTCCGTGAGAAACATGGAGGATAGGACCTCCATGGAGGCTATCGAGGCCTACGCGGAAGAATAGCCGGATCTCCCATGGAAAACAGCGGGCTTGCTTGCCTCAGATGATCAGCTCGATCATAAAACGGGCAAAGGCAAACAGCGGACCGGCGATCTGTCGAAAAACCATCCAGGCGATGAAAAGTCCGAATATCCCAAGCATGGCCAGCTTTTCCCGCACCAAATGAGCCTTGGCCTCCGGGAAAAAGAGCAGAATCGCTTCCGCCCCGTCCAGCGGCGGCAAGGGAATGAGGTTAAAGACCCCGAGGATCAGGTTGAGCAAAAAGGCAATGGTGAAAAGATTTTGGACCGGGAACCAAATCGAGCTCTCCTCACCCACGAAAAATAAGCCCTGACTGGCCCCAATTTTCAAAATCACCAGGCATAGGATGGCGATGGAAAAGTTGGCGGCCGGTCCGGCCAGGGACATCCGCGCGGACCGGTGTGGATAGCGGTTTGCCCAAGCCGGGTCGTAGGGCGTGGACGCCCAGCCGATCATAAAACCGGAAAAGATAAAGCTGATCAGCGGAATGACCACCATTCCGAATGGCGATCGTTTGATATGGGGCCAGGGATTCAGGGTCACCTGTCCTCCGAGGTAGGCCGTGTCGTCGCCGCCCCTCAAGGCAGCCCAGGCATGCGCAGCCTCATGGCAGGTAGTGGAAAATATAAAGGCAAGGCCCCATAACAGCCCGGTGCTCAGTTGTTCCGCATCCAATCGCCAGCCTCCCCAATCGCGGATGTTTCATGCCCGGATGCCGTCGCGACCGAATCCGGATTCGAGCCTATTATATCGAACCGGGTGAAAACCACTGGCAAAGTTTTCTAAAATTGGCGGCCCCAATCGGCTGAGAAACGCGCAATCATGGTTCCCAACGGCGCGGCGAGCCAGGGACGACCATGCCCGAGCCCGGCCCTACATCTCCCCTATATAACGATGATATTGGCGCAAAAGCTTCTCGTGCTCCACGTCGAGCGGGAGTCCGGCAATGATTTGCTGATACCGGTTAAAGAACAGCAAAAGCGGATGATCCCCCAGTCCGAGCCGGTTCTCCAGCAGGCGTTTGTTGTCTACCAGGTACTCTCCAGGCACATTGTATTCGGTCATGAGCTCCCCGAATTGCTGTCTGTGCTTTCTATCCTTGATAATGGCAAAAAAGCCGACGTCCCTGTAAATTTTGCTCAGCGCATCCAACTCGCCCAAGTTCATCAGACAGGCGGCACAGCCGCTGAGGTCGCTGTAAAACACGACATAACCTTGATATCCCCCGGGAATCGATGCGGTCCTACCCGCCATATTCTCCAATTTGATATCGGATAGATTAAAGGTATTGAAGCTTTCCAGATATCCCTTGATCTGATGCTCGAAGGCGTAGCCGAAGATTACAACCAACGCAAAAGCGACAAAAACCATGTTGCTGGCTTTGAAACGCATAAACGGTTACCTTGTCATAAACCCTGTAACCCGAAAATTTACCACCTTTTTTCAAGAATTCAACTAAAAAATATTCTGGCCAAGCCAAAAAGTGCGGTATTACGGCCCACCACGCCAATCAGAGACCCAGAATGAACACGGTCGCGAATAATATTCAGGCGAGTCAGGCATATTTGACTCGCCAGATGGAGAGCGGATTTCACAGTTTCGCGAGATACCACGAATCCAAGCGGCGCAAGCGCTGCCAGGATTGGAAGGAAACGGGCTAAAAACATTCTGGTGGGTGGCTTCACCGGCCGTCGCGTTTCTGGGCATTGCCATTCAAAAAGCCGCTGTCCTGGGTTGCCGCGGGCGCCATGCGCTGCCGTTATTTCAAAGGCGGTGGCTACCAATCGGAGCCCTCGTTTTTTCCACTGGCCGCGGACTGGTCCTTTCCTTTTCCTGGTCGGCAACGGGCGCGCTAAGCTCAGGGCTCCAATGGCCTGTAGACCATAATTCCGGTTTGAGAGCGGATCGCGGCCAGGTAATCGGCGAGGGGTTGAGCCGTAATCTCCACCTGTTTGTGAGTGCTGCTGGCGTGTAACATGTGGAGACGGCCGCCCTTTTTGCGGATGGCGAATCCCACATGAGCGATGTCCAACCCCTTCACGCCGCTGGTAATGGCCAGCAGGTCGCCGTCTCGAATACCGTCCTCCATTTCAGCCACGCGCGCCTTGGGAATATAGAAGTATTCACGCTCGTTCAGTCGGGCCTCGATGGCTTGAATCTCCGAGAAAAAAGCGTCATCGGCAAGCTGGCGGTAGGAATCGCGATGGGTGCTCATGAAGTTGATTCTCTTCTGAAGCGGAACGCCGCCCAATTCGGCCGTCACATCCCGCAAAACGCCCTTCTCGCCATTGTCGAAGCCCCAATCGCTGGTGTAGTGAAGGCGCGAGGGATAACCGTCGAGAACACCCGCCCGGTAGCGAATCCGGGCGAGTTCCTCGCGATAGCGGCCAAAGTCCGGCCGCCCCGATTTCAGGACCCGCGCCATGGCCAGCACATGTTCCAGAAAGGTAAAGCAATCAAAACCCGCGAAGTACACAACCAGCTTTTCCTCGCCCGGTTGCTCCAGCGTATGCCCTTCATAGGGCGTTCCCAAATAGGAAGCCGCCAACGCGAGAATGAGTTCGCCGATAGGCCGCTCCCGCTCTCCCTGAAATTGTTCACAACGCTCTTGAAATGCGCGCTCCAAGGAATTTCCGGCACGGCAGCCCAACCCCAGTAAAACCAACGCCAACCAAATGGGATATTTCAAGTGGAATTCACCTCTTTGATAAAGAAATAGTTGCCATAAAGCCCCGATCGATCAATCGGGCAGGCCCGCGTCTACCTGGATTTTCCAAGTCCCGTCCGCTTGCCGCTTCCAGATGACCAGAAATTTTCCAGTCACGGTCATGGGTTCGCGGTCGGAGGATTGGAAGGTATAACGGAAGGTTCCGATTTCATAGGCCAGGTCGCCGCTACGCTCCAGATGGTCGGAGCGGATGGCGCCATCCAGAACGCGCACGGACTTGAGCTTGGCCCGTTTGTCGTAAAAAATCTGCTGTCTTCCCTCTAGCTTGGGAACGCCGGGAACCAGAATGACGCCATCCTCGGCGAAAAGCGAAGCATGCGCCTCGGCATCGCCGCTTTTGAGGGTTTCTAGATAATATTCGTGCTGGGCGGCAATGGTTTCCCGCAGAGCTTTCAGTTCGGCGGCGGGTTCCGCGCCCAAGGCCGGCAAAAACCAACAAAAAGCCAAAAAAATGGCGGTGTGGCGCGGCTTTATCTGGGTTCTCAAGGCGCCTCCCAAGTCTGAAGGGGTTCGGAGAAGATTACGGCATTAGGATAGCGCGCGAGAATCTTGCGTCCCTCGGTTTCAGCCTCGGCAGGCGGCAAATGAACCACCAGGATCACGCGCGGCTGGATGATTTCATCGACCACCCGCCGCCCCTCGTCGTACAGCAGATACCAGTAGGGGATAAAGGCCAGATCCACCTGGCGCAGCCGCTCCCGATAGGGTGAAAAGTTGGAAACCGCGGTATCCGCGTCACCGATGTGAAGCAGGCGCTTGCCGGCTATGGTCAAAATGAAACCCAGGTTCTCGATATCCTTGAAGCGGCCGCCATGAGCCAGATGAAGCGCCTCCGCCTTGATTCCCGAAATCAGCAAGGGCGTCCATTCTCCCTTTTTCGGCATTACCGCCAGCAGGCGTTGAGGGGCGGGCGCCCTCACTCCGGCGACCGTCTTGAGGGCCGCCACGGTTTGAGGCGTTCCGAAGAAAAGGGCCTTGGAGTTGTGGTCCAAGTGACGGGCGGTCGAGATTGGGTCGAAATGATCGGCATGCACATGGCTGGCCACCAAGAAATCGATGCCGTCATAGGGCGAAGTAGCCGATTCCAAGGCTTGCAGCAATTCCGTGGGCGGACGCTGATAAAGGGGATTGCCCAACCGGTGGAGACCATCGATTAGGATGGTTTTGCCGCCACCGCGGACCAGCACGCCCTCGTTGGCGATGTAAGTGATCTGGACGCCGTCCTTCGCGGATTCCTCCACCGGCGCGATCCCCAACATCAACCACAACAAAAGGGGCATGAAAAACCTCCCCATCCGCATCGCATTCAGAAACCATAACTCCCTCAACGGGAGAGTGAAGCTATGGACTTGCCCGAAAGCTCTCCAAGCCTAGCCCTTTCATGCTTCCTTACGCAAGTGCAGGGCCAGGGGTTTTTCAGCGGTTTCCTCGATCATCACCCGATTGCGGCCGGCGGATTTGGCCCGGTAGAGATACTCGTCCGCCCGTCGGACCATGTCGTGCAGGGAGGCGCCGAAGCTGAAAACCAATCCCACGGAAATGGTCAATTGAAAACGCTGGCCATCCTCTTCGAAGATGATATCGCCGATAGACTCCCGCACATGCTCTAATTTTCTGCGCGCATCCTCGGGACGAATGGCCAGCATTAAGACGCAAAATTCCTCGCCACCGTAACGGGCAACCACATCCGTGGGCCTGAAGCTGCTATTGAGCGCCTCCGCGATGCGCTGAAGGGTTTGGTCGCCCACCACGTGACCGAAGCGGTCGTTGATGGGCTTGAAATGGTCCACATCGATCATGGCCACCGCCATGGACCCGCCCGAACGTTTGGCGCGCAGGTAGGAGCGTGTGCCGTAGTTGAAAAAGTAGCGTCGGTTAAACAGTCGGGTAAGGTAATCGGTATTGGAAATGTCCTTGATTTCGCGAAACAGATCCACCAATTCCATGCTTTGGGCGACACGGCCGTAAAAGGTCTCCAAATCGAAGGGCCTTACCAAAAAGTCATTGGCCCCCAGCTTGAGCAACAAGGCTCGTTCATGAGGCGGGTGCTGGTTACAAACGCCGAGGATAGCCAGTGAATCCTTGCCCGCGTGGAAGCGCAGCTTGCGCACCAATTCCGCGCCCGTCATGTCCGGCAGTTCCATGTCGGTGATGACCAGCTTGATTTCGGGGTCTTTCATCCAGGAACGCAGGGCGTGGACGCCCCGGGATTCCTCCACCACGAGATAGTTTTGGCGCCGCAACAGGCCCGCGAGTTCATGGCGGGAACGATCCCCGCCATCGACCAGTAATATTTTGCTGTCCCCGCCCGCGCTTAGCCGGCGTAAAGCCTGGACCAACAAATCCAGCTCCCGCCCGTGATCCTTTAGGAAATAGTCGACCAGATTCTTAG
>JBGTRP010000570.1:0-5216 GCA_041940685.1 Acanthopleuribacteraceae bacterium | reverse complement strand
GGTAAAAATGTAATTTGACACACGATCAAGCGCGCCCGCTTCGACTTCCTGCATGGCCTTAATTTGGTCCAGGGTCTCCTGAAGCTCCCGGTTCTTGACCTTGAGCTCCACGGTCCGCTCATTGACCTTCTGCTCCAGGTTGCGGTTGTACTCCTCCAACTTGGCGTTGGAGCGTTTCAGCCGCGAGGAAGCCTTGGCCAAGTTGGCGTAGAGGCGGGCGTTCTCAATGGAGATCGCGGCCTCGGAACTGAGCAGACGGAGCACTTCCAGACGGCCCGGGGTGAAGGCGCCCGAAACCAGGTTGTTTTCCAAATATAGAATGCCCCCCAATTTCCCCTGGTACATCACCGGTTGACAAAGCACGGATTTAACCTGATGGCGCAGGATGTGGGTATCGGTGGTAAAGCGGCCCTCGCGAGCCGCATGAGCCAGCACCACGGCCTCCTTGGTGTGGAACACATAATTGACAATTGCCGCGGAGAGTTCGGCATCCTCATCCAGGGACGCCGAGCGCCGCACCCGGACCTGTTCCGACTCTACCGAACCCTCCGCCATGATGCGCGGTTCTCCGCGCTCCTCCATGATGAGAAAGCCTCTTTGGGCGCCGGCGTTCTCGATGGCGAAATGCAGCAGCTTTTCCAACAAGCGCTCTAAATGGATTTCGCTGGAAATCGCCAATGAGGCCTTCATGAAGGTGCTCAGGTCAAGAGACCCCGTGTCGTTTTCGGTGGTGAGGACGCCGTGCTTGGGGGGCGCGCGCCGTTGGGAGGGGTCGATAGGCCGTGGCTCTCGAATCCAGACAAACTCCTCCTGCAGGCGGTCCAGCATGATTCCCGCACCCCATTGTCCATAGTGAAAATAAGCGTCCCGTAAGTAGATGCGAGCCACCCGATTCTTGCCTTTCGCCCCAAAAAACCTACCCGCGAGTTCGCATGCCAGGGCCTGAACCTGGGCGTATTCCTGCTCTTGGGCGGCTTCAATGGCGCGATCGTAATGATGGAAGGCGCCCTCGAAATCACCCCTGATACGCCGCCACTCCGCGGCTACAAGCAGGTAGCGATGGGAAAGATTCTCGGGACAAGCGCCCGCCCAGCGCTTCAACAGTTCCATGTTCTCCTTAAGCCGCGCTTGCAACTCCGCTTTCTGTTCCGCGCCAGCCTCATCCCATAGCGCCGCGCGACAAAGTGCCGCAAAAAACACATGCTCCGCGGCGATGGGCCAGCCCAGTGTGTAGGCGGAAAGTTTTTCGGCCTCTAGCGCGGCCTGCAGCGCCTTCCCATGGTCCCCACGGAAATAATCGATTTGGGTCCGGGCCATGTAGAAATGGCTGAGCGCGATGAGATAGAGCTTTTTTTGAATACTTTCCAGGAACAGCGGCTGCGAAAAGGGGTCCTCATCGTTGTCGGAGCCCGACCTCTCCGCTTCTAGATGTCGGACCATCCAGTAAAGGACCCGAAAGATCTGCAGGCCCTGTTCGTCCTTGGCTCGATGAAAAAGATCCTCATGAGCCTCCCACTCCTCACGGATCGCATGCAACGCATCGCCCTTCATAAGACGTTGGCGCAACAGATGGAGCATGCAGGAGGAGGCTCCCGAAAGGTCGCCGGACTCCATTCCCGACTGGTACGCCTCGCGCAAAAGGGCTACCGACCCTTTCAATGGAATCGACCATGGCGCAACGAATGCGCCGTGTAAAAAATAGACTCGGCATTTGGAGGCGAGGTCGCCCAATCTCTCGTTGAGCTCTACGCCCAGTTTGCCGAATTCGTATCCCCTTTTAAAATCTCCCAAATGGGAGCCTAAAAATAGGCCGTAACCCGCGTAACCATAAGAGGTCGAGCCCACGTTGCCATGCATCAGCGATAGGTTGACGATGGTCAAGGTCACCAAATGCAGGAAACTTTGGTTCAGGTTGAGGGCCGGCATCCACAGATGCACCAGTTGCTCCAGCAAAGCTAGGATTTCGGGGTCCTCCAGGCGGGGCAGTTCCAAAAGCTCGTGTATCGGTTTGCCTTTGAGGTTTTCCCGCACCCGAGCCAGGGTGCTTTCAATTTCCACCCTCACCTGATCTTCGCTATGCGGCAAGGCCAAACCGAATAGCCGCAAGCCCTGTAAGCCCGTGTCAATTGCCTCCGCGTATTTGCCAAGGTGGGTATATAGCATGGTGCGGATGTTGAAAACCGCGGCCTTATCCGAGGGCGTCCGCACATTTTTCAATACGGTTTCCAGCAGAGCTTCCGCGCTTTCGGTGGATCCGCTCAGGTACTCACATTCCGCGCGCTCCATATGCAGCGACAGGCATGCTTCATACTGACTCTCCCAGCAGTTTTCCTCCAATAGCTCCATTCCCTGACGAAAGTAGTTCACCGCGGATTCATGGGCCGTGGCGGATTTGGCCTTCTTTCCCGCCCGCAGGTAAACCTCCACCAATGACTTCCGTTCCTCGGGATTGTGGATTTGGTCCAGCCCGAATCGGAACTGGTTGACAATGGTAAACAGCCGACTCTCCCTGCGTTCGGGAGAGTGTTGCCCGAGGAGAGAACGTCCGATGCGCAAATGGATTTCCTTGCGCAACGGCTCGGGAATCAATGAATAGGTGGCCTGTTGCACCCGATCATGAAAAAAACCATAGGAAAAGGTGAGTTGTCGTAGGGATTCCTGCCTCTCCGGGATCGGCTCATGGTCGTCCTCTAGGGCCATGACCAAACCCTCCTTGACCGCGGGCCAAAGCATGGTGGCGGTTTGCCCCTGGCTGGCGCCGTTGACCAACGCCAATTGCTCCAAATCAAACTGGCCCCCGAGGCAGGCGGCTAGCTTCAGCAGTTCCTGCGTCTTGGCGGGCAAGCGCTGGATTCGCGCCACCATGAAGTGCAACAGGTTGTCGGTCACTTGAGAATGCTGAATGTGAGCGAGATCCCAAGACCAGCGTCCCTCCTCGAAATCAAAGCGGAACAAATTTTCATCATGGAGGGATTTTAAGAACTCGATCACAAACAGAGGGTTGCCGCCGGTTTTCCCAAATATCCATTCCGCCAGTGGCCGTACCGCTTCCGCTTCCTCGTGTAGGGTGTCGGCGATGAGTTCGCCTACTTTTTCGAGGCTTAGCAATTGGAGCATGAGGATTTGGATGTGGGCGCCCGCTTCACGGGCCGCCTCGATGCATTGCATCAGGGGATGATGGGGGGCCACCTCGCTATCGCGGTAGGAACCCACCAGAAACAAATGAGGAATGCCTTGCTTGGTGAGCAAAAGGCGCAACAGTTTCAATGTGGCTGAATCCGCCCATTGCAGATCGTCTAGGAATAGGGCGAGTGGATGCTGCTCGCGGGCAAATACTCCCAAAAACTTGCGGAACACCATGTGAAACCGGTTCTCAGCTTCCGCGGGCGGCAGTACGGGCACCGATGGCAGCTTGCCCACGATCAGGTCGATCTCGGGAATGACATCCGCCAACACCCGGCAGTTGGCGCCGATCTCCCTCAGAATCAGTTCCTTCCAGCGCGCCAGGCGCTCTCCGCTTTCCGCGAGCAATTGCCGCACCAGCTCCTGGATGGCATGAAACAGTGGGGCATGGGGAATATTGGGCTGCAGTTGGTCGAATTTCCCGGAAATGAAGTAGCCTCGGGTACGGGACAGGGGCTTTTGGATTTCGTGGATGAGCAGCGATTTGCCCACGCCCGCTTTGCCCGCGATTAACAGCATGCCCGAACCGCCAGCGGCGACTCGCTCGAAGCTCGCCTCCAATGCGGCCAATTCCGATTCACGACCATACAGTTTTTGCGGAATGCGGAAAACGCTACGTTTCCAATCTAAATACTTTTCGATGGTGCCATCTCAAAAAGTACATGTTTTAAAAAGTAATTACTTTCAGGGTTCCGCATTGTTGTGTTGTGCTTTGAGAAATGTTGACAGAATTCTGTACAGGAAATAACATTGGCAAAAATACGATGAAGCAGGGAACATACCAACAGAAAACATGCAAACAGAAAACGGGGGACATAAAACAGGATACATAAAAAGATAAACCGGAAGATTTGCTGAGCATATGGAAATTATGAAAACCATTGAACCCCAATAGTTTTCATATTTTCCAAGTTCCCACTCTTGCTGCTCTCTGCTTGCCTTCTGTTTCCTCTTCTCTCTTTTTCCTTGCGAGGGTTTCGTTGTGTACGAAAAAAGTGGGCACAGCGGCTTTATTTTTCACAAAGGCTTGCTTTGGAACGCAATCATTTTAACAAAAGTATTCCGCAAAGGTATTTTGGCAACTAACGTTTACCAAACTTCAAAATGTTTCCACAGCGCCATGAAAATGACTCACAATGGGAAAGTATATTTCTTGAAAGTATTTTTTGATCGCGCATCATCGCAAAAGAGAACTTTTGGGAAAGTGCATTTTCCTGTAATTCCGCATCATCGAAAAACACTTTTGGGAAATGTACCTTTTTCGATGTGACGCCAACGAAAAAGGTACACATTTGAAAAGGTTAACGTTGTCAGTGTTTCGCATTTCCAGGTCGCTGTGGGAATATCCCCAACATGTGCAAGTATGATTCTGTAACAAGTCTTCCGCTGAATACTTTTGACAAATTATTTCTGTACGGGGAAGCACCTTTTCAAAGGGTTCCACAGGATTGTAATTTTCCCCGTTTGGAGTCGTGGCTATTTCAATATGATCCCCACCTTACACAAGTGTAAAAGTATAAAAGTGTAAGTGAATAAAGGTGTGTCAGTGTAAAAGAAAAAAGTGAAAGGGTGTGAAAGTGCAAAATGTAAAAGTCCGATTGTGACACTTCTATCGACATTGATTACAGATAGAACTTTATCTATATTATTAAGATATGGGATTCTTAATGATGATGGGATCGCATTTTAATAGATTAAGCATTCGCACGGGGATCCAGATGTAGTATTACAGCCCTGGCCAAGCGGTAAAACATGTTGTTTCCGTGCGGGAGGGTACTCGTGCTCCTAGGGCGCCCAGTGTTTTATAGTCTTATAGTTTCATATTTTAAGTTTTACATTCTGATAGTTTTTAGTTTTCGTAGTTCTATAGTTTTATAGTTTCACAGTTTCTAATTTGAGAGTATGACAGCTTGTAGTTTCCAAACATTCTTATGGGGAAATGCAAAACTATAAACCTATAAGTTTACAAGACTGTTCAAATATAAGATTCACAATGATGCAATTATGAAATTATAGATCTACGAAAATATACA
>JBGTRP010000569.1:0-5239 GCA_041940685.1 Acanthopleuribacteraceae bacterium | reverse complement strand
ACGGTTTTGGTTTCGGTACCCGCGCCTTTGGCGCCCTGCGCCAGGATTGTTGCCGAGAAGGACCGGAGCAAGCCCTCCGGGCCGGTGAAGTAGGTCAGCCGGTGGGTCGGCGCCAGATCCAATGCGGGCGGATGAAAGTGGAGCTCGTCATCCTGGATGTAGAACACAAATCCAGCGGTGCCGTCACCGTCTTTGGCCCGGGCTTTGGCCGCGAGCTCTTGAAGGAAGCCCGCATCAGACTGGTTGCTCTGGATTACCCGAAGGTGCCGGTCCCGGGTGGGTGTGACGATCGAGTTTAGACCGTTGGCCGCAGCAATTGCCTCGGCGATTTCGGAATAGAGAATCCCCGGCGCGGGACGTTGCCATACCCGCTGGTGTTCACTGCCCGCCAGTTGGAATCCCTTGTCGTAGGCCTTGATGCGGATCGTGGGCGCGGAGGATTCCGGGAACTGGTAATGGATATCCTTGATGACAGCCCGCTTCGGCGGTGAAAGCCTATCCGGGTAGCCGTAGCGGACGACGATCTCGTTTCCCTCTTGGAGACGTGGATCATCGGTGAAACGGCCGTGCCGATTGGAGAGGACGACCTCGAGGAGGTCGAGTGCCGCCTCGTGGTCCTCGAAAGAGAGGGAGGTAACCTCGGCTGTGAGATCTGGCAGAAGGTCGTTACCCGCGATTTGTAATTGGAAGACCGGCTGAAAGGTGTCGATATCCATGAAGGCATCCCTGGGTGGGCTGGAACCTACCGAGGTGGTTCATGGATTATCTAAAGGGTTGGTGGTTGGGGTGTGGGGAAATCCGCACTGCCCCATGTTGGGCTGAAGCGCCCATCGTCCCCTGATGAATTCATGAGCTTTTATATGTGCGCTTCCCGCATATATAAATAGATTCCGTTTACCGAAAATTTTCCTAATCAGATTCTATGGGCATTTCATACTGGAGGTTACTGAACACTTGACATTGCAAATCATCATTTTTTTAACGGTCGGGGTCGTTGTGTCGCTTGATGTCGTTGGTCTTACGATCAGCAAGGGACCCGAATTTGCATATTGTCGGAAAAGACGCATAGTGAGATGGTGCATGATCAATGCTTCGTGGCATTTCAGCTTGCTGGTTGCCTATGTCATTGCAATAAAGCTTAGCCTCAACTTTATTGATATTGGCTTCTTAAAATGGATCACTCCGTTTACCCAGTGGATATCCAGCATCCTCCATTCAATTAACTTAGGCTTTAATCCAGAGTATGTAGAAGTAGTTATTTCGGCATTGAATCTACATTTAGGACTTATTTTCGGATGTATTACACTGGCGATTATTTGGCGGATTTACCTGAAAAAAATCGTGGCCGTTCCGGAAGACGGAGGACCGGACCAACTGCAACCCCTCGCTCTGGCAGTTTATGGTGTTCTGGCCCTGACTAAAAAAAAATCTCTCAAAGACCCGGTGAGCACCCGAAGGGCAGAACAAAGTATGTACGATCATTTACAAGCCGCACTCGTTGCCATTGATATGCTCGCACTTGCCGCCCTAATGAAAGCAATGGGATACTTGGATACAACTAGGGGAATTCTAGGAATTTCCTTTTCGGTTTTTGGGGTAGTTTTCATTGCGGCCTGGTTTTTTGCTTTCTACGCCCGCCATATCTTTTCATCTCAATCTCCGGAAAGTGGGAGTTATAAAGGTACCGATACCGAAGCCGAAAAAAACAATAGACTAAAAAGAAAAGCACTACTCTGGCAGCTCACCACCATGCGAGTGGTAGAGCCCCTGCTTATCTTTTATTTTTCTTTAGAACTGGTTGCCTTGGTCATTTTTAAAGAGAGAATTCATTCGGTTGGTTTTTTCTTTGGCGCCCTTTGCCTAGTCTTGGGGCTTGTTTCGGTTCATTCTTTTCCAAAGGTGGTTGATAGTAGTTCCCGAATGGCCAAAAAAATTTCCCCAGACGAAAAGAAAGTAGATCTTTCCCAATTTGGCAAATGGGGGTTCTTCTCTCCCTTGGCCAAGTTTGTCGGGAAAAGTTTCCTGTATCTAATTATTTCGATCATTCTGCTGTCAATTGCAGCCACCTCCAGATTCGATAGTCCCTCAGCGGTTAAATCCTTGGATGGCCTTGTGAGCACAGTCCTATGTTGGTTAATCATCATTGCCCTTTTTTGCTCGGGAATTGCTTTTCTTTTTCGGAAAAATTTTCGAGATAGCTCCAATATACAGCCGCTGCCAAAATGGGCGAGGACCATATGCGCAAAATTTGTCCGCTTCTGCATCAAGTTTGAGAACAAGCTCGGCGATTATTGGATCATCTTGATGAAACACAATAAAACCTTGGGCTTTTTCCTGATAGCCACTTTTGTCGCATCTATCGTTCCAATCGCAGAGAGAGTCGTTGATACTGCCTTTGAGTACATTGCAGGCAGAGATATTAGCGCCTTGGAACGGGCCATAAGAGCGGGACTCCAATCCAACCACTATCACGCGTTTCAAATTGCAATTTGGTTGCTTTTTGTTTTGGTTATTTCCTTGATTCTACATCAAATCGACAAGGGTTGGAAACTAACCAAAATGGTTGAGCAGGACGGAAAAAAAGCCGAGCGATTCCGCAATTCGGCCATTGTTCCCTTCATCCTCGGTGCGGCTCTCTATGTTTTGCCAAAAGTAGCTGACTACCAGGATAAACTAGTCGACATCAGTGCAAAACTGAAAAGAGCAGAAGATACTGGAACCACACTTGCCTTCGTAACCAATCTCTTCAAGGATAAAAATCAGAGCAGCTTGCCCGGAAAAGAACGAATAATGGCGTTGTTTAATGACTCACTAGACAAATTCATTGACCATGGCATTCCGTTGAATGAAGAGAATTGGCCACTAGATGCTTGGGGAAACGAAGTTAAAATCGATTTTTTTGAGTTTAGAACGGGTGTTTTGGTACTTGAGGCTGTATCAGCTGGCGAGGATGGAAGACTGATGACGCGGGATGATATCATTAGGCCTATGACCATTTTTCGCAACATAGAGCAACAGTATTTTCAGAATTAATTCGGGCCATTCAACACGTTGTCCTCTTGGAATCGGGGAACATCGGTAAACCGGCCGTGCCGGTTGGAAAGGACGACCTCGAGGAGGTCGAGTGCCGCCTCGTGGTCCTCGAAAGAGAGGGAGGTGACCTCGCCCGTAAGGTCTGGGGCTAGCTCGTCACCCGCGATTTGTAATTGGAAGACCGGCTGAAAGATGTCGAAATCCATGAGCCTCGTCCAAGGTGATCTGGAACCCACCGAGGTGGTTCATGGATTATCTAAAGGGTTGGCGTGTAAGGTGTGGGGGCATGGGAAAACTAAAAAGTTTTATCCCTATAACTGGGCCTCACATAGCTAAAACTTACCGGTGGCAGCCAAATGAACGCTGGAAGCATCGGTGAGGAGGATATCGACCTGGAGGAAGCCCCAGTTTTGAGGAAGTTCGGAAAGTCCAAGGATGGCAACTGGCGCCCCCAGACCGTAACTCATGTAGGGTTCTGCGAGGTGCGCGGTAAGTTATTACTTACTCGCCCTATCCCAACCTAGTGAGGCCGTTGTTGGCCAAATTAACACTTGCTCAGTTGATAAAAACTTGCACATGAAAAACAGAAAGAGGCTTTACAGAAGGCCTCATATGTTACTTTTTTATCCGGGACAGGGAACCTCCGCACTTTCGAATCCAATAAATAATTAGAACCAAATTGGCGGTCAGTGCCAGCATACCCCATGCAGGACGAAGGATGGCCAGAAGACCGAGCATCAAACCGAAGAGGAACGCTATGACCAGGACGGTCACAAGGCATTTGCGTCCCTTTCCTTCGTGGGCACTATCGACCCCCTCCTCTGCGAGCCCATCTCCATCGGGTGAAGGGTGAACGTAATTGGGGTCGACCCCAAGCGAACGCACTTTTTCGCCTAGACGATTTAGATGACGATCAAATATCGGTCGCCAAATATCGCCATCGAACATTTTTGACGCGATGTGTTTCAGAACTGACAAGGTGCGTACTTCTCTGGCCAAGATGCGGTCTGCTGTTGAAACAGAAACCGAGATGTTAAACGCTCCAAGAATTTTTTGAGTCGCTCCTTCGATCTGAAAGACGTCAACGTTGTATTTCTGTCCAGAATTGACGTAATCCGGCAGCCGAATGGTCAGCAGTGCCGGAATTGACTCAGAAGAACCCGGAGGAAGACTGACATAGCTCACTTGGCTGATCTGCAGACCGATCGTATTGTCATCGACAACCGTCAGAACCTCGGATTGGCTTCGATTCCCCCCGAGACGTATCAAATCTTCTGCTTGGAAGCTCGGAATATACAGTTCCGCGTTTGCATCGCGTGGTAAGTTGCCCCATTGGATCATTAGGTCATCAAACTGACCTCGATGGAGAACCTGTGGGAAAGAGTGGTGCTCGTGATCTCCATGTTCGTTCTGAATAACGAACTCAGGGATAACAAGGGCACGCTTACCTATCCCGACCTTTTTGTTCCCGGATATCTCAAAAGTGTGCTCGACGGTATGGCTTGCTGTTTCACCAGGGTTGTCTGATTCCAAGATAAGTAGGTTCCGCTGAGAAAGGTTGTCGTTACTGGACGGCGTTTGGCCCTCGAGAATGGGATCACCGGCGAAATGCACCTCGGCCACCAGGCACTGATGCTGTCCCCGTATAAGATCTTGAATGCTTTGCAGTCCGGTCGCGAAGGGCCCCAGCGAAGTAGGATTTGGTGGATAGCGAAGGGTCGACTGGTTAAAGTCGAGCCAACAACCAAAGTATTCGGTTACCTCGGTGCCCGCGTTCGCGTGGATGGTGCGCATATTAGTGTCATCGGTTTGGGCCGCCAGTGGCTGAATAGAGGTATCCACTCGAGTGTCGGCGAAAAATGGAATTGTGGCCAGTTCACCTCCCCGAGTTCCTAACACCGGGACCGGTGTATCGGTAATTGGATTCGTTTCGCGTCGGTATGTTGAGCCGACCCGATACTCCAGGTTGGTCGCGGCAGTACGAAACATCCGGAAAAACACGCGGACGTTCTCCGCATTGAGAGTCTGGCCACGATAACGCACCTTCGCGATCGCGAAGTTGAATACACGTCGCCCACCCACAGAACGAGAGAGCTCAAGACGGCTCGCATTCGAGTCTGTCCTGATCGTATCAAACTCCGCGTTAGCGAATGCATTGTTTTTGCGGAAGCGGCCCAATACCTTTTGAATGAATGTTGTCGCTGCC
>JBGTRP010000568.1:0-5239 GCA_041940685.1 Acanthopleuribacteraceae bacterium | reverse complement strand
ACCCGACCTCTACCAGGGCGCGCGGCATGGGGTTGCGCCAAAAGTCGATGCCCTCGAGATCGACCGCGTAAAGGTCCCCATCAACCGAAATGAGTTGCCGGTAGAACACGGGATGCCTCTTTCCCGTGGCGTCAATGCGAAAACCCTCGCCCAGCGGTTGACCCTGCTGATCGAAAAACAGGGATTTTTTCTGAATCAGTTCGCAAACCCAGTAAATACCGCGTTCTGAATCGTAGTGAAAGGAGGTGATCCAGCGGATCGGTTGGGAATCTTTCCGCGGCCTGCCGATTTCCTGGACCAACGCGCCCTCTGGGTTCCAGTGGAAAAGCCGGCGGTGGGTGTTCAAAAGAAAACCGCCGTCGCCCGCGAGCGCGGTTTGCGTATGTGAAATAGTGCCGAGCTTTTCCCCCGATGTAGCCAATTCAATGGTGTCGGCCGAGGTGGCCATGAAAAGGAAAAGCCCGGCCATGAAAATGCTTGGGATCACCAGTTTTGCCCTATTCGCCGCTATCCGTTTCTTCTCGTTCTAATACCGATGTGGCTCATTCTCGGAAACCTTTCGGTTTCTTGGAATAGTAACACGAGCTAGGCCGTGTCTGCCTTTCTTTGAGCTTCAGGCGGGTGGCCCTCCCTGGCAAGAGCCCATGGACTCCACACACCCAAACTCCGGAATTCTCTCGTAGTTTGTTTGCGCGAACTGGGTCTCGCTGAGGACGGAAAGCCCAGAAGAAAACATAAGCAATAGACAAAACCATTTTTTCATTTTTCGTTTTCCTCCTTTTGGGATCAGTTCATGAGGCTTGGATCGGAGGAAGGAAGCAAAACGATGATTTTTTCCTGGTCTTTGGTAACCACGGTCCAGCGCAGGTTCAGCCTTTCTAGGGTTTCCTGCCAAGTGATGTTGAATGCATTGATGCTGAGGGTGGCGCCCTCCAAACCCGGATCGATCTCGACCCGGTATCCAAGCTTTTGTGAAAGCCATTGCTGAAACCACGCGATGTCCACACCCTTATATTCAATAGAAGCCATCTGAAAATACACGGGGATCGGATCGCGGAATTGGTTCAGGACGAGTTGGTTGTCCTCAAGAGTAAAATCGATGTAGCTCCTGAGTTGTTGAAGGAACGCCTCCGTGCTTGGGGACACGAAGATGCCCGCGAACGAGCCGTCTCCCCGGGGCGTTTCCTTGGATGGTTCCGGCTGGGCATTGTCGGAACGGGGTGGATATGGGGGTTGGTTTCGATTGGAAAAGGAGAAACCCCGCAATTCAGCGATACCCTGTAAGAGTCGGGTTAGGTTATTCTCGTTTTGCCAGACCAACACCGCGTTATTGCCATAGGCCTTGCCGAAGGGAAAGGCCGGTTCTTCGAAGTAGTGCCAACTGAACGCCTGGTGGCGTTCGATTCGTATTCGATTGAACTCGATTCGACTGAGGAAACCTTGTTTGCCATCCACCTGAATCCAGTCGCCGAGTTGAAACACATCACGCCTTCCGATTACGGCCGGTGCGTGGAAGAAAGCCAGCACCGCGATGGGACGAGACGCGTCCAAACCTTCCATGCGTTTGACTCCCTCCAATTCAAGGTTCAGCTCGGCGATGTCCCGGATCACAATATCCTGGTAGCGTTCCTCCTTTTCACCGCGCATGCCCTCCAGCAGTTCCCGCAGGGCTTCGACCTTGCGGCTCGTCTCCCAATCCGTCTTGGCCAAGATTTGATTGCGTTTCTTGGGTAGGGAGTGGCGTGAACCCTGTAAATGAGAGATCAGTACCGTGGAAAGCAATACCAGGCAAAGCCAAACGGCCAGGTGGGCGGGCCTGAAAAAACCGAATAAGATTTCCAGGCTCTGCTTGGGACTCCGCTTGCGCCTCAAGTCCTTTAGGCCCCCCTTAATTTCTTCCAGGTCAGGGTGTTTTTCAGCGGTGGGGGCCAAACAGCGACGGCGGATGGAATTTAGCTTGCGGCCGGGCCGGTCCAAAGTCGGTAAATAGGCCAGGCACAGTTGATAAAGGTCGTCCCGGAGCACTGGCTCCCGCGTGGCGAGTGTATCCAAATCGCGGGTTTCCGAGAATGGGACTCGTTTGCCGATGACCTGGCCGAGACCCACCAGCTTGATTTCTTCCGTTTCCGATTCGAGCAGGACATTGTCCGGGGAAAGATCCCCATGAGAAATGCCGCGGGCGCTCAGCTCCTCAAGCGCGCCGCAGAGCTCCAGCAACATATCCAATCGTTCCAGGTCGTCTCCCCGTTCGAGATGCGCCAACAGCGAATCTCCCTGAACGTACTCCAAAATGAGTACGCCCACCTGGCTCCAGTCCCTCTCTTGGGTTTCTTTCGGTTCCCGGGCCCGCCGAAGATTCGCCATTTCGGAAAAGGGCCGGTCCAGCGGGGGAAAATCGCCCGAAACGGATTTTGGCGGATAGTTGAAAATGCAGCCGCAGGTGTAGGGCGAGTCATCGCAGGCGTAGAGCCGGGCCAGCTCATCGAAAAACTGTGCGCCGCTCCATACAAACTTCACCACGACCTCGATGCCGGATGTATGGGTAGCGAGGAAAACTGAGGCGAATGGGGAGGTGGATAACGCCCTGTGTAGATAAAACTGCCCGTCCAATACGGCGAGCAGTGGTTCATTCGTCCTCATGTAGAACCGTCTCCCGAGTCAGCGCTTCAGGGGTTACGGAGTTTAACAAGTAAGGCAGAGCTTCTTCAAGATAATTTTATATATGTATAGAGTATTTCTCAAGAAGATGCAAATGAAATCAGTACGATTCCTCATTCTAGAACAAAATAAATATCATTTTTGATTCCAAATTCCCTAGCCAGTCCGTATTTTAGATTCCTCAAGAATTCAAGTCACGCCGCGTTGAGTAGGCCGCTTCCGCGCCCATGCATATTGGAAGCCCGTGGGCCGAGGAAGGCCCCCTCGAAGGGGAGGTGAAGACGCCTTCGGTGAGCTGGAGCACAAAAGCCCCGAATACTATATGTTGTGTCATTTTTGGTTTACAGCCACAATATGCGGTAGTATAATCATACCTCGCCAAGCCCGAAGGATGTAATTTCAACAGGTTCGTGGATGTTGGGAAGGCAATCTTTGCCTTCTCGCTTGGCGCTCGCTATCACTTCATAAATATTTGATTTAAAGGATTTGGGCAAATGAAATTCAAGCGAAGATTTACGCGCACGGGAGAATCTCCATATAAAAACATCTCTTTCGTTCATCGCACCTCGGAAATTCGCAATCCCGATGGGACGGTGGTCTTTTCCGTTGAGGATGCCCTGGTTCCGGAGAAGTGGTCCCAGGTGGCCGTGGACGTTTTGGCTCAAAAGTATTTTCGCAAGGCGGGTGTGCCCGCCAAGGTGAAAAAGCTGAAAGAGAAAGGCGTGCCCGCCTGGCTCTGTCCGAACACGGCGGATGAAGCGGCGCTGGCCTCGCTACCCGAGGAGCAGCGCTACGGCATGGAAACCGATGCCCGGGAAGTTTTTCACCGCATGGCCGGTTGTTGGACTTACTGGGGTTGGAAACACGACTATTTTAACGAGGAACAGGATGCGCAAGCCTTCTATGACGAGCTCTGCTACATGCTCGCCAAACAGATGGTCGCTCCCAACTCTCCTCAATGGTTCAACACCGGGTTGAACTGGGCTTACGGCATCAACGGACCCGCTCAGGGACACTACTACGTGGACCCCAAGAGCGGCAAAGCGCTCGCCTCCAAGGACGCCTACAGCCATCCGCAGCCGCATGCCTGTTTTATTCAGAGCATTAGCGACAACCTGGTGAACGACGGCGGCATTATGGACCTTTGGACGCGTGAAGCGCGCTTGTTCAAATACGGGTCCGGGACCGGCACCAACTTCAGCGCCATTCGCGCGGAGGGCGAACCGCTCTCCGGCGGCGGGCGGTCCTCGGGATTGATGAGCTTTTTAAAGATTGGAGACCGCGCCGCGGGAGCAATCAAATCCGGCGGCACCACGCGCCGGGCCGCCAAGATGGTGTGCCTGGACGTCGATCATCCCGATATCGAGGAATTCATCGAATGGAAAATGGTCGAAGAGCAAAAGGTAGCCTCCCTGGTCGCGGGAAGCAGGGTTTGCAAACAGATTTTGAAAGAAGTGCTGAACGCTTGCTGGCCGGACGAGGAACAAATGGAAACCGATCCGGCTCAAAACCCGCTGCTGGACCGAGCGCTTAAAAAAGCGCGCGCGGCCTTCGTCCCCGAGTCCTACGTGTACCGTGTCATTCAATTGGCCAAACAGGGTTACAAAGATGTGGAACTGCCCGAATACGATGTGAACTGGGAGTCGGCGGCCTACACCACGGTTAGCGGTCAGAACTCCAACAACAGCGTCCGGGTTCCCGATGAATTCATGCACGCGGTCGATGAAGCCAATGACTGGAACCTGACCGCGCGCATTTCCGACAAGGTGCTCAAAACCATTCCGGCCCAGGAGCTTTGGGAGAAAATTGCCGTCTCCGCCTGGCATAGCGCGGATCCCGGTCTGCAGTTCGACTCCACCATCAACGGATGGCACACCTGCCCCAACGACGGCCGCATCAATGCCTCCAATCCTTGTTCGGAGTACATGTTTCTCGATGATACGGCATGCAATCTCGCTTCCGTGAACCTGATGCGTTTTCTGGATAAGGAAACCGCGCGTTTTGATGTGGACGCTTTTCGCGATGTCTGCCGCACCTGGACCATGGTTCTGGAGATTGCGGTGCTCATGGCCCAATATCCGAGCCGCGACATCGCACTGAAGTCCTATCAGTACCGAACGCTGGGGTTGGGGTACGCCAACTTGGGCGCCATGTTAATGGTGTGCGGCATTCCCTACCATTCCAACCGCGCCATGGCGATCACGGGCGCGATCACCGCGATTATGACCGGCACCTGCTACCGGACCTCCGCGGAGATGGCTCGCGAACAGGGGCCGTTCCCCATGTATGATCAAAACAAAAATGAGATGCTGCGGGTGGTTCGCAACCATCGCCGCGCCGCTTACAACGCGGATGAGCGCGATTACGAGTCGCTGGAAATCAAACCCGTGGGCATTGATTCCAGCCATTGTCCCGCCTACCTCCTGGAAGCCGCCAAAAAGGTTTGGGACGAGGCCTTGAACATGGGTGAAAAACACGGCTACCGCAATGCTCAGACCACGGTGCTGGCGCCTACCGGCACCATCGGTCTGGTGATGGACTGTGATACCACCGGCATCGAGCCGGACTTCGCCCTGGTGAA
>JBGTRP010000567.1:0-5244 GCA_041940685.1 Acanthopleuribacteraceae bacterium | reverse complement strand
GTAACCATGTTTTTCGGCCAATTGCCAAAGGTCCTCGGGGTCCACCCAGGAGGCGGGTAGCTTGGCCGCGAGAGAGTGGCGCAGCGCGCCCGCGGTGGCGGCCCGCGTTCCCTGGCGCAGCAGGCGCATCAGGGTGAGCGGCTGGGCAAGACGCGCGTTGGGAACCTTTACCAGCCGCAGGGTTTCGGGCCGGTCTCGCTCCAAAAGATTCGCCAGGGTCTTGGCGTTTAATTTCTCGCGGCTCCAGTCGTGGGTCGTGGGTTTTATTAATGCTGTCCGCGGTTTTGCTTCCCCCTCCAGGTGAAGCGCCACATCGTAACGGAACCGGGTAAGCTCATCTCCGTGGCGGCCCCGTTTCAATAGAATCCGCACCCCGCTGATGCGCGGGAAACGGCCGCCGAGGGCGTGGAAGAAACCGGGGTCAAGCGCCAACTCGGGTTCGCGGTCCAGGCTGTCCTCGATTTGGCGCTGCAGGCGGTCGACCGGAAGGTCGTCGGGCGCCCCGTGCAACAAAACGCTGGCGTGAAAGGCGGGCAACAGGGGCAAAGAACGGACATCGCCGATGAAGATGCGGCCGCCGGGCCGCGTGGCTCGAACCGCGCCCTCCAAAACCCGCAACAAGTAATCGACGCCGGGAAAGTACTGCGCCACGGAATTGAGGATCACGGTATCAAATGATGGCTCCGCTCCCTTCTCGAAAACATGCGCCGGCCGGTGGGCCAACGCCACTTCCGTCCCTTTCAGGCTGTCCCTGCCCAGGTACCGGCCGGTGTAGCCGAGCGCCTCGCGAGAGAAGTCGGTGCCGAGATAGTATTCACAGGAAGGCGCGATCCGAAAGAGCAAAAGGCCCGTGCCGCAGCCGATCTCAAGGACCCGGCGCGGCTGATAGGCCAACACGCGATTCACCGTGTTTTCGACCCAGGCGCGCATAGCCTTGGTTGCAATGGGTTGGCCGGTGTAGCTGTCGTTCCAGCCCGCGAGGTTGAGGGCCGGGTCCTCGATCGTGGCGGATTTCCCGTAGGAATCGTCGAAAACCGCGTTCCAACTCCTGAGGAGCTCTGCTTGTGGCGCGTTGGATTCGGAATCCGCATGATCCGGCGCACCGAGGGATTCCAGGTAGGGTTGGGAAATCACCAAATAAGCGATCAGGCGGGCATCCCCGGGTTGTGGTTCATGGGTGCGCACTAGGGTTTCCGCGACCGCGGGATGAGCGGTAAGCGCCGCCTCGATTTCACCCGGTTCGATGCGGAATCCGCGCTGTTTAATTTGGTGGTCGGTTCGGCCGCGGAAGGAGATGACCCCGTTCGGGGCGTAGCGCACCAAATCGCCCGTACGGTACAAGCGCGAACCAGGTGAGCGGGAAAAGGAATCGGGGATGAAGCTTTGCGCGGTCTGCCTGGGGCGGGCCAGGTATTGGCGCGCCAGACCCGCGCCGCCGATCAACAACTCGCCAAATACGCCTACGGGCACGGGCTGGAGCCTTTGGTCGGCGATGTAGAGCCGGGTGTTGGCGATGGGTCGGCCAATGGGAATGGACTCGCCCGGCTCCAGGGAGACGGGCAACTCGTGGACGCAACAGCCGACCACGGTTTCGGTAGGCCCATATTCATTAAAGATCCGGGCGCTGGGATGCGCCTCGCGCCAGGGTTCGATTTGCCGGCGGGTCAGGGCCTCGCCGCCCAGGACCATGGTTGCCACGGCCGCCTTGGCCGGGTTCATACCCCTCATGCGCGCCAGGAGCTCGAGATGCGCCGGCGTGAGCTTGAGCGGGCCCGGTCGGTCGCCGGAGCGGAGAAAGCGGGCGAGCTCCTCCATTTCCCGCTCCTCGTCCAACAGGACCAGGGTTTGACCGGCCAGCAGCGGTAACCACAGACTGGTGATCGTGGCGTCGAAACTCAGCGAGCCATGTAGTGGGGTCTTGGCGCCGGTTTCGGGTTCATAGGTTTCCTGAGCCCAATTCAGATAATTCATCAGACCCGCGTGGGTGATCACCACGCCCTTGGGTATGCCCGTGGAGCCGGAGGTATAAATGACATAGGCCGCGTGTTCCGGCAACAAACCCCGGGCATGGACGGGTGGACCGTCCTCCGGCTCGGTGTTTTGCTCCAAAATAAGGATCGGCAATTCGCGGGCCGCGAGGTCTTTTGCAAACTCTGCCGGCGTGAGCAGGACCTTGGCGCCCGTGTCGCCCAACAGGAAGTCGATACGGCTCGCGGGGTAGGCGGGGTCCACGGGCACGTAAGCGGCGCCGGCCTTGAGCACGGCTACCAGGCCGATGATGGCCGCGGGCGAGCGATCCGCCAGAACCGCCACCCGATCATCGGGCCCCACGCCCTGGGCGCGCAGCCGCGCGGCAAGGCCATTGGCGCGCGCCTCCAGGTCCGCGAAGCTCGTGATCCGCCGTTGATCGGGATGGGCCGGGTCGGCATCCAGCAAGGCGGGGCGATCGGCCATGGCGGCCACTCGCGCGGCCAGGCGTTCGGGAAGGAACACGAAGCCGCCCCAATCCCTGTGGGTGCGGTTCCAGGCGAAGAGCAGGTTTTCCCTTTCTTCGGCGTCCAGCAAAGACAGACGCGACATTCGCTGGTCCGGGGCTTCGGCCACGGCCGCGAGCAGGTTTTGCAGGTGGCCGATGAAGCGGAGAACCGTCGCCCGGTCGAAAAGATCGGTGTTGTACTCCAGGAGGCCTCCGAGGCCCTGGTCGATCTCCATCATTTCCAGCGTCAGATCGAACTTGACCTCGGTCTGTTCCATGATCATGGGCCGGAGCTCTACGCCCGGCAGCTTCAGGGTGGAGCGGGGCGCGTTTTGCAGGGCGAAATTTACCTGAAACAGCGGGGAGTGGCCCAGGTCGCGGTCCGGCTGGAGCGCCTCCACCACGCGTTCGAAGGGGATGTCCTGGTGGTCCCAGGCGCTGAGCGCCATTCGTTTTACCCGCGGCAACAGTTCGTGAAAGCTGGGGTCGCCGTTCAGGTCACAGCGCAGCACCAGCGTGTTGACGAAGAAACCGATCAATGGTTCGACCTGTTTGTGGTTGCGATTGGCCACGGGCGAACCGATGGAAATATCGCACTGGCCGCTGTAGCGCGCGATCAGCTCGGCAAACCCCGCGTACAGCGTCATGAACAGGGTGACGCCCGCCTCCCGGCTCAGGTGCTGCAAACGCCGGGTCAGGTCGTCCTTTAGCTGAAAAACCTCACCCAGGCCCCGAAAGGTTTGAATCGCGGGCCTCGGCCGATCGGTGGGTAGCTCCAGCAGGCGGGGCGCGCCTTCCAAGTTGCGCCGCCAAAAGGAGAGTTGCCGCTCCAAAACCTCGCCGGTCAGCCACTGCCGTTGCCAAGCGGCAAAGTCCGCGTACTGTATGGACAGGGCGGGAAGCGGGTGCGGATGTCCGGCCTTTGAGATCGGCTCCTTCAGTTTTGCCCAGGCGCGGTAGAGCTGGGTCAGCTCGCCAATCATGACGCCCACGGACCAACCATCGGAAATGATGTGGTGCATGGAACCCAGGAGCACATGTTCCTCGCGCGCCAGGCGCAGCAGCGCCACGCGAATCAGCGGCGCCGCGCCCAGGTCGAAAGGCCGCTGAATTTCGAGCGCGGTCAGCTCGCTGACGCGCGCGGCCCGTTCCTCCGAGGGCAGGCGGGTTAGGTCGATGAGGGGCAGGGGCAGGCTGTCCGGATCGCGGATCATCTGGACCGGCTTGCCCTCATGGGAGGGAAAGGCCATGCGCAGCGATTCATGGCGATGCAAAATCTCGCGGAAACAGCGGCTCAGGATGGTGATCCGCAGCGGGCCGTCCAGGCGCAGGGTCGCCGGGACGTTGTAGGCGGTGTTGCCGTCCTTGAGTTGCTCCAGAAACCACAGTCTCTGTTGGGCAAAGGAAAGCGGCAAATCGCCGTCCCTGGGCGCCCGGGGGATTTGGTTGAGCGTCTCCTCGTTGGAGAGTTCCGCCTCGAAGATAAATTTGAGAATGTCCTCCTTATTCTCGCGCAAGGAGTGGAGACGCTCGGGGGTCATGACGCCCTTGGGCGCCTTGAAGCGCAGCCGGCCGCCATCCGCCCAGAGCCGGACGCCCAGGCCGCGAAGCTCCGATAGGAAACCGCTGACGGTCTTCATACCTCACCTTCTTCTTCATCCAAGTCAGGCGAACCCGGCGATTGCGCGGGCGCCTCCGGTTCCGTTCCCGACTGGGCCGCCCATTTCGAGGTTTCGATCAGGTCCGCGAGTCCCGCCACGGTGGGCGTTTCGAACAAGCGGGCCAGGGGGAGTCGTGTCTGAAAGGCTTCTTGAATCCGCTGGACGACCTGGTGGGCCAGCAACGAATGGCCGCCCAGGTCGAAAAAGTTCGCGTGAATGCTTACCCGCTCCAGGTCCAACACCTCCGCGAGGATTTCGGCCAGCTTCGTTTCCGCGGGTGT
Source organism: Acanthopleuribacteraceae bacterium (assembly GCA_041940685.1). Lineage (GTDB taxonomy): Bacteria > Acidobacteriota > Holophagae > Acanthopleuribacterales > Acanthopleuribacteraceae > JBGTRP01. Next base: position 826 of record JBGTRP010000567.1, on the reverse strand, counting down.
GCGGGGCGCCGCGTAGGGTTCGTAATCCGCATCCCGACCCGGGGCGGGTAACGCATCCCGGTCCAACTTGCCATTGGCGGTGAGCGGCAGCCGGGCCATGAACACAAAACTCGCGGGCAGCATGTGCTCGGGCAGACGGCCCCGCAGATAGGCGCGCAACGCTGCAACGAGCTCCGGCCGGGAAGGTGGCAAGATCGAAGGTTCCGGTGGCCGCGAGGTCTCGTCGCTTTTCTCCACGAGGTAGGCGGTGAGTCGAGATTGGCCGGGATGATCCTCCCGAGGCTGAACCACGGCCTCGCGGATCTCGGCGTGGGCGGCGAGCACGGCCTCGATTTCACCCAGTTCGATGCGGTAACCGCGAATTTTGACTTGAAAGTCGCGGCGTCCGTGAAATTCGATCCTGCTGTCCGTCCGGAACCTGCAAAGGTCCCCGGAGCGGTAGAGTCGCTCGCCGGGCTGACGGGTTTTACGCTGGTCGTCGGCGGCGAAACACGGCAGCTTTCGGTCGCCCGCGCGCTCGAGGAAGTCCGCGCCGCGCAGCGCCATGTCGATCGCGACCACGCGCGCGGCGATGCGCCGCAGGCGGTTCACGTCCATGGAGTTGGTGATCAGCTCGGCGAAGAGCGCGAGGCCTTCCTGCGTCCGGGTCGTGCCCGGATGACCGGCAGCGAGGAGCTTGCGCACCGCCTCGACGTTCTGGCGTTGCGCCGCCTGCGAAGAACTCTGGTCACGGGCCCGGACAAGCTCGGCGAGCTGCGCCTGCAATGCCTCGTGCCGCACCTCCAACTCCTGTGCCTTCAACTGAGCAGCGTGGAGCGCCTCGGTC
>JBGTRP010000566.1:0-5250 GCA_041940685.1 Acanthopleuribacteraceae bacterium | reverse complement strand
GAAATCCGAGGGGGTATAGCGGCTTTTTTCAACGGAGAGGCAGTGTTCGATCAATGCGCGCAGGTTTGATGCGTAATCCCTCAGGAGCGCGGTCGCGGTTTCCCGCCGGTGAAGATTCTCGCTGAAAGTCCAGGCAAGCTGGAGCTCGCCGTTTTCCACAATGGCGTCCACTTCAAAGATATGGGTGCGCTTGCCCTTGAGCGCGCGCTCCCGGCCACTCGACTCGATCGCGGGGCGAAACGAACCCTTGGCCTCCAGCACCTGATCCGTCTGGCCCAGGTAATTGAATAAGAGCTCGGATTGCGGTAAGGAGGCCAGTAGTTTGCGGTCGGGGTTGGAGGGCTCGGCCATGTATCGACCGAGCCCAAAGCCAAAGCCCTGTTCAGGCACGGCGCGCATCTGCTCTTTCACGGATTTCAATAGGGCGGCGGGGGATTCCGACCCTTCCAAGTGGAGCAGTACGGGGTACAGCGTGGTGAACCAGCCTAGGGTACGGCCCACATCTACTCCCTCGAACCGATCCAGGCGACCATGGCCTTCCATGTCCAGGAGCAGGAAAGGGCACTTGCTCCAGCGCGAGAGGGTCAGTAGCAGGGCGCTCAAAAGCATGTCGTTGATCCGGGTATGGTAGGCGCGCGGCACACGATTTAACAGGTCCCGCGTCTCGCTTCGGTTCAGTTGGGTGGTGACCACCTGGGCCGATGCAACCGTGTTCAGGCCTTCATCGTGATCCAGATCCACGGGGAAAGGTTTACTCTTGGACCATTTCCCTCCCAAGGACCCCCTCGGCAGCCAGTAGTCCAAAAGCGAGGCCAGCTCCCGCTTGCGGGAGAAGGACTGGACACGGGTTGCCCATTCCTTGATGGATGTCGTCTTGGCGGGCAAGTTGATGGGTCGCCCCAGTGTCGATTGGCGGAAAGCGTTTTGAAGATCATCCAGCAGGATGCGCCAGGAAAGGGCGTCGACTGCCAGATGGTGGATCACCACCAACAGACGGTTCCCCTGAGGCGCGGTTTGGTGCTGGCCGAGGCGAAAGAGCGCGGCCCGTATCAGGGGCCCGCGGCTCAGGTCCAAACCCGCCTGAATTTCATCGGCCGCGGCCCGCAGGGATCCATGCCTTTGCTCCGCGGCACCCTTTGAAAGGTCCCGTACCTCCAAGCGCATGCCGTCCTGGGGAGGCACGAGCTTCTGGCGCCATCCATCCTCGAGGAGTTCGAAGCGCAGGCGCAAGGCATCGTGATGTAGCAGAAGGGCGTTCAATGCCCGCTCCAAGTGATCCGGGTCGACGGTGTCTGGAACTTCCAGGAGCAGGGATTGGTTGAAATGGTGAGGGTTCGACTTGTGGTTTTCGAAAAACCAATGCTGGATGGGAATGAGAGGGAGGGTTCCCACGACCGCGCCCTGTTCGGCCTCGATGCGCATACCGCTCCGAAGTGAGGGCGCCAAATCCGCGATGGTCTGGTGCTCAAAGAGAAGTTGGCTCTCCAAGGCCAAACCGGCCTGGCGGGCTTTGGCGGCAATGACGAAGCTGATGATCGAGTCCCCGCCCAGGGCGAAGAAGTTGTCATGAATTCCGACCTTCTCTAGCCCCAGCGCCTCGCGCCAGATTTGAACCAGCGCGGCCTCTTCCGGGTTGCGGGGCGGGGTGTAGCCCTTGTTCTCCAGAATTATCTTTTCCAGGCATGATTGGCTCAATTCCCGACGGTTCACCTTGCCATTGGGAAGCAGTGGCATGGCTTCCAGCATCAGGACACGCGTGGGTACCATGAACTCGGGGAGCGCCTTTCTGAGGAACTGCCGCAGCTCTTCCTCCCTTCCGTCGGAGGCAGGCCAATCCCGTCTCGGTTGTACATGAGCGACCAATTGCGTGGTCCCGGCCGGACCCTTGTGGGGAAGCACGGCCGCGCGAAGCACTTGGGGATGCTCCGTGAGGGCGGCCTCGATTTCTCCCAACTCGATGCGAAATCCCCGCAATTTGATTTGGTGATCGATGCGGCCGAGAAACTCGATGTTGCCGTCGGGTAGAAAGCGGGCCAGGTCCCCGGTTTTATAGAGCCTGCCTGGTTCTCGGGGACGGTCCGAGAGTTGTTGAAAAGGATTGGGGACGAACTTTTGCGCGGTTAGCGATGGGCGCGCCACGTATCCGCGCGCGAGGCCCAGGCCCCCGATGTGAAGCTCGCCGGGAACGCCAAGGGGTGTGGGTTGCATGAGGGGATCGAGGACGTAAAGGTAGAGATTGGCCACGGGCTTACCGATGGGTACTACCGCCCCGCTAGATTTCTGGCCACAATCCCAAAAGGAGACATCCACGGCCGCCTCGGTTGGTCCGTAGAGATTGTGGAGCTCCGTATCCAATTTCCGATAAAAACGATCGCGCAGGCCCGACTCTAGCGCCTCGCCGCTGCTGAACACATAGCGAAGGCTGGTTTTGCCCGATATATGGGCCTCGTCTAGGAAGGCCCGCAGCATGGAAGGAACGAAGTGCATCACCGAGATTTCATGGGCTTCCACCAGGTTGGCGAGTGCCTGAGGATCTTTGTGTGCCTCGGGCTCTGCCACCACAAGGCGCGCGCCGGTCATTAAGGGCCAGAAAAACTCCCACACCGAGACGTCAAAGCTGAAGGGTGTTTTTTGGAGGACGCGGTCATCCAGGGTGAGGCCGAAGCGATCCTGCATCCACAGAATCCGATTCACAATCGCGCGGTGAGGGTTGGCTGCTCCCTTGGGATGGCCGGTCGATCCCGATGTGAAAATGATGTAGGCGGTATTTTCCGGATGGACCTGGATGGGCGCCGCAGGGCCTTCGCCATTGCTTTCGTAAGGGAGCGGCTGGTCGATAAGGACCTTGGGGCACTCGTGTTCCTGAAGATCCGTGACCAGGTTGGCTTGGCTCAGCACAACCGCCGCCGCTGAATCCGCGATCAGGAATTTCAAGCGTTCACGCGGGTAGGTGGGGTCCAAGGGGACATAGGCGCCGCCAGCCTTGAGTACACCCAACAGGCCGATAACCATTGCCAACGAACGCCGGGCATGGACGCCCACCGCGATTTCGGGTCCTACGCCCAGGGAACGCAGATGATAGGCCAGGGAGGCCACGGCCCGGTCCAGCTCCGCATAGGTCAAGCTTCCCTCGGCTCCCCGTACGGCGATCCAGTCGGGGGTCTTGGCGGTTTGGTCTTCGATCAAGCCGTGCAGGCATCGCTCCAGGGGATAGTCCGTGCGGGTGCGGTTCCACTCCACGAGCAGGGTTTTTTGCTCGTCCGGGCGCAAAAGCGGAATCGCGGTGACTTTCTGTCGCGGTCGGTCACAAATCTCACGCAGCAGGATGCGCAGATGCGCGGCCAAACGGTCAAGCGTGGCCCGCTCCAAAAGATCGGTATTGTATTCAAAGGCGCCGATGAAACCCGCCTCCTTCTGTTGAAGGGTTAAGCTGATATCAAATTTTGATGAATCCTTCTCAAAGGTTAGGGGTATCAGGGTCAAACCAGGAAGATCGATCGTGGCCGCGGGCGCGTTCTCCATGACAAACAAAACCTGAAACAGGGGACTGTAGGCGGGGTTGCGTTCCGGTTGAAGGGTTTCCAAAACCTGTTCGAAAGGGATGTCCTGATTGGAGTAGGCGTCCAGGGTCACACGCTTGACGGTATCCAAAAACCCCGCGAAGCTCTGATTGGCCTCTAGGTCGAAGCGCAACGCAAGGGTGTTGGAGAAATAACCGATAAGTGGCTCCAACTCCTCGCTGTTCCGGTTGGCGGTGGGGGTTCCCAGGAGGATAGTGGACTGGCGGCTGTAGCGGGCCAACAGGACGGCAAAAACCGCCTGAAAAATCATTGCCGCGGTAGATCCGGTGTCGTGGCTCAATTTCTGAACGGCTCGGGCGAGGCCGGGTTCGATCGCGAAATTTTCGACCGCGCCACGGAAGGATTGCCTTTTGGGCCGGGGCCGATCAAAGGGAAATTCCAGCAGTGGAGGGGCGCCGGAGAGATGGCGTTCCCAATAATTTCTCTGGCCTTGAAGTCGTTCCGGCGTGAGCCAATCTCGCTGCCACAGGGCGTAATCGGCGTACTGGATCGCGAGTGGTGGTAAGGGCTCGCGATCTTCCAACTGGTACGCTCGGTAATATGCGGCGAATTCCCGCACCAACACGCCGATGGACCATTGATCCGTGACGATATGGTGGGTGGCGATCACCCATTCGAAATGATGTGGCTTCAGCGGGAGAAGGGTCGAGCGGAGCAAGGGGCCCTCCACCAGGTTGAAGGGCCTGGCGAGTTCCCGTTGAATCAGCTCCCTGGACAACATGGTCTGACTGGACGTGGATAGCCCGCTCAGGTCCACCATGTGAAGGGGAACCTCCACGGTGGGATGGATTCGCTGAACGGGCCCCTCTCCGGTCATGGGAAAGCTGGTGCGCAGGCTTTCGTGCCGGGAAAGGATGCGGCCCATGGCCCACTCCAGCGCGAGAGTATCCGCTTTGCCTTGAATTTCCAGCGCGGCCCATTCGTTGTAGGCCTCATTGCCGCCCTCCAATTGGGAAAGCACCCACAACCGCCGCTGGGCGTAGGAGAGGGGAATCTCCTCGGGCCGCTCGTTCGCCTCGATGGGCGGCAGGCCCCGTCCCACGGCCTTGTTGGCGGATTGGATATACTCCAAAATCTCCACTTTGCGGGCCCGCAACCGATCGATCAATTCGGTGCTGCGATTCCGTTCCGGCACGCGAAACCGCAGGCGGTCTCCTTCTGCCCAGACGCGTACATCCAAACCGCGAAGGTAGGAGAAAAACGATTCTATGCTGCTCATAATTCTCCCTCGAAATGATCTTCTCCCTCTTCAGAGGTAGGGGCCTGACTCGCGGCCCACTGAAGGGCTTCGATGGTTTCTCCCAACCCGCGGATATCGGGTTTTTGGAAAATCACACGTAGCGGTAACTCGATATCGAAGGCTTTGCGCACCTTGCTCATGTATTGAGTGGCGATCAAGGAATCGCCGCCTAATTCAAAAAAATTGTCATCGATTCCCACCCGCTCCAATCCGAGTAATTCGTTCCAAATGGCGGCCAGTTGTTGCTCAAACGGATTGCGCGGTGGCACATGGGCGCGCCTATCCTGGCCGCTAAGGTCGGGGTCCGGCAACCTCTGACGATCGACCTTGCCGTTAGCCGTGAGCGGTACGGACTCGATGGAGGTATAAAAAGCGGGAATCATGTACTCGGGCAACTTGGTTGCCAGGAACTCGCGGATTTCCTCGACC
>JBGTRP010000565.1:0-5251 GCA_041940685.1 Acanthopleuribacteraceae bacterium | reverse complement strand
TCGAAACCGTGGTGGCCGTGGGTCTTTCCGGCGGCGAAGGCGCGGACCTTGCCGTACTGACCGACTGGGTGGCGCGTGGCGGCCGATTGTTGATCTGCCTCGAACCCGAGGTCCGGAGCAAGGCCGTTGCCGACCTGCTCGCGCGCCTGGGCTGGCGGGCCGAGGGCCCGCGCTTCGAGCAGAGCTTGGAGACCAGCTTCGACATTCTGGCGCGCCTGGATTTCGAACATCCCGTGTTTCGCCCCTTTCAAAGCTCGCGTTTCAATGATTTCTCGCAAATCCGATTCTTCAACTACGCCAAGCTGGTCCCGCATTCTCCTTCCCCGGAAAGCGCGCCCCGCCACGAGGTGCTGGCCGAATTTTCGTCCACCGGCCCCGCGGGCGCCTTTCCCGCCATGATCGAGGCGTCCCTGGGCGAAGGCAAGGCGCTGGTTTGGACCTTTGCGCCCGACCTGGCGACGGGCAATTTCCCCAAAAACATCAAGTTCCTGCCGGTTCTGCACGAATCCGTGGACTACTTGCTCGGTCCGAAATCAGAGGTCACCGCCCTGCGGGTGGGCGATTCTTGGCGGGCGGTTTCCGGCGGCGAGGCGCGGGCGCCCACACTCCAACTCATGACCGCCGATGATCGCGCCTGGCAGGAATTCGACGCCGGGAATGGGCGCGCCGCGGATCTGCCGGGCCTGGTGAGGGTCCCTGCCGGGCAGGGAGCGGATGCGCGCGTTTACGCGGTCAACCTGGACGCCCGCGAATCCGATCCCGAGATCGTGGACCCCGCCGAGTTCGGTTTGCGCCTGACCTCCACCGGCGGGTCCGATCCGGAGGCCCCATTAGCAACCGCATCCCCGGGAGGTCGCCTGGAGACGGATGTGCGGGAATACGGCGCCCGGTTGCTGCCGCTGGTCTTCCTGTTGCTGCTCTTCGAAATTTGGCTCGCCGCCCGCTTGACCCGAAGCGGGAAGCGGGAAACCGCCGGGACGCCGGCATGAGCCTGATGGCGGTGGTGGTCCGCGCCTTTATGCGGCGCACGAAGAGGCGGGGATTCAAACCCTTCAAGGTAAAAGACGTGCGCAAATACCTCAACCTCGCCGCGCGCGTGTTCCCAGCGCCCCCGCGCAGAATCGCGGTCCGCACCCAGCATGAGAGCGGCCTGACCCTTCAGTGGTTCGAGAAAAAAAATCACGACCACAAGGGCGTGCTCTTCTATCTCCACGGCGGCGGGTATGTGGCGGGTTCGCCCGACACCCATCGCGGCATTCTCTGGCGGCTGGCGGACCGTACGGTTTTGCGCGTGTGCGCGGTGGACTATCGCCTGGCGCCCGAGTTTCCCTTTCCCGCGGGCCTGAACGATGCGCTGCGCGCCTATTCCCTGTTGCTGGAGAGCGGCATTCGCGCGGATGAGTTGGCCATTGGCGCGGATTCCGCGGGCGCCGGCTTGGCGATCGCCTGCATGGTGGCGCTCAAAGCAAGAGGCCTGCCCCTGCCGCGCGCCTCGTTTTTTATCAGTCCCTGGGTAGATCTGGCCGGCAGCGGGGGTTCCCACATCCACAACGCGGAGGCCGATCCCATCGTGACCACGCCCGCGCTCAAACGCCTGGCGGCTTTTTACCTTCAGGGCCAAGACCCGCTACAGCCGCTGGCCTCTCCCATCTACGCCGACCTGCGCGGCCTGCCGCCCGCGTTGATCCACGTGGGCGGGATCGAGGTCATGCTGGACGATGCCAAACGCCTGGCCCAAAAGCTGCGCGAGGCGGGGAGCGAGGTTCGGCTGGAGGTTTGGCCCCGCATGCCGCATGCCTGGCATATGATGGCTTTTTTATTGCCGGAAGCGCGCGAGGCCCTGGCCGAGATAATTGCCTACCTCAATCGGGCCTTTGCCGCGGAAAGCGCGTCCAAGAGCATGGGCGTCAGCGCCTAATATGGCCATGCCTTCACACCACGAATGAAGACGAGAATGCTATGCTAAGGAGGCGCAACCGGGGTTTCGAACAACAGTCGGCTTTCACGCCACAAAACGCCGCCCGAATCGTATATGAACCTAGGATTCAAGGGGGTAGGCGTCAAGCACCCACTCTCGAAACGCGGGGCCAGGAACTTCTATGACGCAAGAACTCGGATTTCTCGATCCCCATCTCAAGTTCAAGCTGCTTGAGGTAAAGCGCCAATGCGAACGGCGCCGCCGCACCACGGCTTGTTTAATCGCCGCGGCCTGGAGCCTGTTTCTGGTGTTGGCGTTTACGCTGGTTTTTTGGGTGGTTGGCGATGCGTTCTGGCCCAGGAGCCTGGCGCTGCTCGGTTTTTTGGCCGGGCTTGGCGTGGTGGCGTGGAAATTTCTCTACCAGCCCATGCGCCATCCCATCAGAACCAGCCAAATCGCGCTTTATATCGACGAAAACCATCCCGAGTTGGAAAACCGCATGCTCAGCCTGGTGAGCCTGGGTGAGAGCTCGCGCCAGGAACATTTGGCCTGGATCATCGAGCGCTTTCTCGCGGAATCGCAAACCTTTGTGCGCCAATCCTCCTTCGCTTACGAGTACCCGCGCGAACGGCCCGATGCCCGCGCCCTGGTCATCGGCGTGCTGTTGGTGCTATCGCTGGTCATGGTGTGGCGGTTTCAGCGCTTTTGGGGCCCGGCCTTCTCCGGTTTGAGCTTTGGCTGGAAAAGCGCCAAGGTCGACTTCATCGTGGAGCCGGGCTCCACGAGAGTGCGCCTGGGCGAGGACCAGGTGATATTGGTGCGCGCCCAACGGGCCTATTCTTCCATGACCATCCGTTGGCGGCAGTCCGGCGGCGCCTGGGCCGAGGAGCCCATGCGTATGGGCGATTCCGATTTGGTTCACTATTTTCAGCTCAAGGATATTCGCGGCGATCTGCAGTATCGCGTGGCCGCGGGCAGCGCCAGGTCTCCGCTCTACCACATCCAGACCTGGTTGCCGCCAGAGGTTACCGCGATCGACCTCGTCTACCACTACCCCGCCTATTTGGATATGCCGGCGCGGGAGGTGCCCAACGGCGGCGATATCACGGCCATCGAGGGCTCCAGGGTCGAGGTGCTGGCCCATGTCAATCAGCCCATGCGCGCGGTGAGCGCCAAATTGGATAGCGGCCCCCGCATCGCCTTTACCAAGCAAAACGAATCGCTGTGGAAGGGCGTGCTGGAAATACAAAACGATGACCGCTACGAAATCGAGCTGGAAAACGCGGATCGCGAGGCCGGCGCCTATCAGCCCCATTACGATATTACCGTGCAGCGCGATCTGCCGCCGGTGGTGAAGATCGACTTTCCCCGTGGAGACCGCGAGGTTTCCGCCATGGAAGAGCTGAGCCTCGAATTTAAGGTGAGCGACGACTTCGGGTTGAAGGACTATGGCGTGCGCTACCAGATTGCCGGTGAGGACCCGCGCTGGGTGCCGCTGATGCCGGAGGGCGGGTTGACCCTGGAGGGCCGGGCGAGCCATGAGCTCTTGCTGGAGTCGCTGAGCCTGGCGCCAGGGGATCTGATCATTTGGAACGTCTACGCCAAGGACCGCAAACCCAACCGGCAGGAGTTCGAGCAGCTCAGCGATCCATTCTTCCTGGAAATCCGGCCCTTCAAGCGCCGGTTCCAGGCTTCCGTTTCCAATCAGGGCGGACAAGCCGGGGGCGGCGGTCCGAACGGGGATTTGATCAGCCTGCAAAAAGATGCGCTGATCGCGACCTGGAACCTGAGGCGCAAGCTTTCCGAGCTGAAACGCGGGGCATTCGATGACCAGCGGGACACCATCGCGGATACGCAGAAAAAAATCAAGCTGGGGGTGAAGCAGCAATTCAGCGCTTCCCCGGGCGGGGACCCCAAGGTCGGCGCGCTTCTCGACGCGGTGGACCAAGCGCTGGATGCGCTCGAAGCCGCCTCCTGGCCGCGGCCCGAGGCGTCTCTTTCAGAGGCCGCCATTCAGCAACAGCGGGCCTATCAACTGCTGTTGAAACTGGCGCCGAACCAGTCCCGCGTCGCTCAGACCCGAGGGCAGGGCGGCGGCGGTGGCTCGCGGGGGCCCATGGCCGGCATGGAAGAGCTGGAAATGAAGCGTAACCGCAACTACTACGAGCAGGAAAAGCGGACTCAGTTGCAGGGCGAGGCGGTGGAGAGTGCGCTCCATCAGATCAAGGAGTTGGCGCGGCGTCAAGCCATGCTGAACGAAGAAATGGCCAAGCTGATCTCTGAGCTTCAGCGGGAAAGCGCGGACGAGCGGGAGGTTCGCCGCCGTTTGGAGCGTCTGCGTGAGGAATCCAAGAAGAACCTGGAACGGCTCGGTCAGGTAGAAAAAGACCTGGTGAACGTGGATCCCCAATTGGCGCGGGAATCGCGCGAGACCCTGGATCAGGTGCGGGAGCGGCTCAATGAGGGTCTGGAAAGCCTTGAGGCGCGTGACCTGCAAACCGCGCGAACCGAGGGCGCGCGGGCTGTCTCCGAGCTCAACCGCATCGAACGGGAACTGGAAAAACGGGCGTTGGGCTCCGCCAAGGAACAGATGCAGGATCTCGCCCAACGTTTGGATGACCTGCAACGGCGCGAAGCCGAAATCCGCGAGGCCCTCGCGGGTATGGGCAAGGAAAAGGAGTCGCCCCGGTTGAGCGAGAAAGACGCCGCCAGCCAGAGTAAGGACGCCCTGCTCGAAAAGAAGGAAGCCGTGCAACGGGGTTTCCGCTCCTTCATGGAAGACGCCGCGCGGGTCGCCAATCTCAGCCGTGGCAGCCAAGAGCTTTTGGCGCGCAAATTGGGCGATTGGCTGCGCCAAACCAGCAAAGAGGGCATCCTGGAGGAAATGGAGGAATCGACCCGTCTGCTCAAGTTCGGCATTCTGGAAGACTTGGAGGAAAAGGAAGCCAAGATTGCCGAAATGCTGGAGCGCGCCAACGAGAGCTTTCAAGTGGTGGCGGCCCAGGCGGTTGGCGACGAACTGGAGGCGCGCGACAAGGCGCTGGCGGAACTGAAACGCCTGCTGGAAAGCATGCCCGCCGAAACGGGCCAAGCCGGCGAGGAGCAGATGCGCCAATTCGCGGAAAGCGGCTACCGCGAATGGCTGGAAGGCATTCGCAATGCCGAGTCCCTGCTTGCCGGCAATACGCATTGGGGCGATAGCCTGATCGAGGTGCGCCGGGAGATCGAGCGCATGCGGCGCCGCTTCCGCGATGATTCGCTGGTGCCGCGGTTCGACCTTTTTTTGGAAGCCATCCAGAAGCCCTTGGTGCGGGTGGCCACGGGCATCGATGA
>JBGTRP010000564.1:0-5256 GCA_041940685.1 Acanthopleuribacteraceae bacterium | reverse complement strand
CAAACCTAAAGAAAGATTAAATTTTGCTTTGGTATCGGGGTCAATACCAGCCATTCCTATCAAATTTTCTAAAGTGGTTATGGCTTCTTTATCTTTTCCTAATTTATCTTGAGCAATTGCTATAGAGGTATGGATAATAATGCGTTAAATGCCAACAATGGTGATCCCCCATATAAACACAACGAAGGCATGGTCTTGGCCTTATTATCTCCAATTCCAAAAAACAACCTAGAATTTTCACTACCTTAAATTGATGAAAAACAGTTAAATAAGAGTCCTAGCAGTTTAAGTAAAGTTCCCAGTTTTGGAAAAATATATTCAAATCCTAATGCTAAAAATATAATTAGAAAATAATCATAACTAAAAAATAAAAATATAACATTTTTTTGGAATAAGGCGTGCGTTCCGATTAAAAAATTTATTTTTCCATTTGTTAAATTTTTCAAAAAGGCAAGAGAGATCTTTGATTTGAATACGTACAAATCAAGCAACGACCCTGAAAGCTTGCTCTCGGCTTTTATTCTAAAAATGGTTATCTCTTAGCAAATGGTTTATCGCTTTTTTAATTGTGGAACGGCTTGGGTTTCGATGGGTTGGGGTTCGCAATGGGTGTACGGTAATCCTAAAAATCCTTAAATCGCGTGTATCTTTTCAAAACAGTTTCTTTGCGTCAGTGATGAAAATGCATGGGTCCCAGGCTCAAGGCTCTTTGAAAAATATTTGGTTGTCCGCGAGCATCGGTGGGCCGACACACCACTCGGCGTCGAAATAAAGAAGGGAAATACATTTGAGATCAGGCCATATGCTGGGGATGGACGTCGCCACGGCGGATTCCCTGGTGGACATCTTGCGATGGCGCGCGGAGAACCAGGCTCGGAAAAGCGCCTTTGTTTTTTTGGAAGGCCCCAGGCTGGAAGAAACGCGGCTGAGCTATGCCCAACTGCACCAGCGAGCCGCGGCGATAGCGGCCTTTCTGCAAGGCCATGGCGAGGCGGGATCGCGCGTGGTGCTCTTCTACCCGCCGGGTTTGGACTACATCGCGGCGCTGATGGGATGCCTGTACGCGAATCGGGTAGCGGTTCCGCTTTACCCGCCCCGTCCGAACCAGAAACACCTGCGGGTGCGCGATGTGCTCGAAAATTGCCGGCCCAACTTGGCGCTCACCACCGAGAAGGCCCTCGCGGTGGTGCAAAAAGCGCTGAGCCGCGAGCAGGGGCTTCCGCAACCGCCCGTGTACGCGGGTGATATTTTGGATGAGGAGCTCGCCGGCCAATGGCGGCCCGAAAGCATCGATCCCGACCGCCTGGCCCTGCTCCAATACACATCCGGCTCTACCGGAACGCCAAAGGGAGTGATGCTCAGCCACGCGAACCTGATGGCCAACCAACGGGCCATCGGCGAGGCTTTCCAAACCAACGCCGAGGACATTGGGCTCAACTGGCTTCCGCTCTATCACGACATGGGCCTGATCGGCACCGTGTTGCACCCCATCTACCAGGGCATCGCCTCCATTCTCATGCCTTCCACCAGCTTTGTGCGCGAACCGCTTGGATGGCTGGAGGCGCTCTCACGCCATGGGGCAACCATCAGCGGCGGCCCCAATTTCGCCTACGATCTCTGCGCGGCGAAGGCCGCGGCCGCGCCGCCCGAGCATCTCGATTTAAGCCGTTGGCGGCTTGCCTTCAACGGCGCGGAACCCATTCACCCGGAAACCCTGAACCGATTCGTTGCCCGTTTCGAGCCCTACGGCTTCCGGCGCCAAGCCTTCTACCCCTGCTACGGCATGGCCGAGACCACGCTGTTGGTGACGGGACCCCAAACCCCGGGCGGACCACAAACCCGCCAGGTCGAAGAGGCGCTGCTCGCGGGTAGCGACGATTTCGAGGGCGACATCGCGAAAACCGGAAACACGCGAACCCTGGTGAGTTGCGGCCGCGCCCAGGGCGGGGCTCGAATCAAAATCGTCAATCCCCGCACCAGGCTGGAGGTCCCGTCCGGCGAGCCCGGCGAGATTTGGATCTCGGGCCCCAGCGTGGCCGGAGGGTATTGGGATCAGCCCGAACTGACCCGAGAGACCTTTCAGGCCTATCTCGCCGGCGGCGGGAACGGTCCCTATCTCCGAACCGGCGATCTCGGCCTGCTTCAGGATGGGGAATTGCTGATCACCGGCAGGCTCAAGGACCTGATCATTATTCGAGGCCGCAACCACTATCCCCAGGACATCGAGGCCACGGTCGGCGCGGCCCACCCCGCCTTGCGGCCGGGATGCGGCGCGGCCTTTTCCCTGGAACAGGAGGGCGCGACGTCGCTGGTCGTGGCCCAGGAGGTTTTGCGCACCCATTTGCGGCGGCTGGATAAGGACGCGGTTGTGAAGGCGGTCCGGACGGCCATCAGTGAAAGGCATGAGTTGGCCGTCACCGAGGTGCTGTTGCTCAAACCGGGCGGCATCCCCAAAACCTCCAGCGGCAAGATTCAGCGCTTCGCCTGCCGCGAGGGCTATCTCAACCAAACGCTCCCCTTGGCCGGTAATACGGCCTCCGTTCCAGGCGCCGCCAAAAAATCAGCCCCAAAGAGATCCGCTGATTCAGATTCCCTTTCAAGGCGAATTCGCGAGGCGGTCGCGGCTGAACTGGGAATGGAGGCCTCCGCGGTTTCCATCAAACGGCCGCTCCACGCTCACGGCATCGATTCCATGAACGCCATCACGCTTCAACACCGCTTGGAAAAGAATTTCGGCCTACGCCTCTCGGCGGCCGAGATTTTGGACGGCCTGAGCATCGCGGATCTCACACAAGAAGCACGAACCTCAAAACCCCCGTCCGCGAAACATATCTCCGTAGAAACGCCCGAGGAGGCCGTTCTTTCTCCCAACCAGCAGGCGCTTTGGTTTCTGCAAAGACTGGCCCCGGACAGCGCGGCCAACAATCTCTTTTTTGCGGTTCAAATTACCACGGAACGAGATATCGCGGCGCTCCGCGAAGCCTTCCGCGGCATCGTGGCGCGCCACCCCGCCCTCCGCACCCGCTTCCATGTCAAAGACGGCCGACCTCTACAAACATGCGACGGCCCAAACGAACCTTTTTTCGAGTCGGTTCAAGCCGAGGAGTGGTCCCGCCAAAAGATCGACGCTTACCTCGCGCGCGCGGCGCACCGCCCCTTCAACCTCGAAACGGATGCCCCGCTTCGGCTGCATTTGCTTCGCCTTTCGGGAGGAAAGCACATCCTGCTGCTGGCCGCCCACCATATCGTGGTGGATTTTTGGTCGCTGTTGCTGATTTTCGAGGAGGCGGGCCAGCGGTTTTCCAACCCGGAGGACGCGTTGCCAGCGCCGGCCTTCACCCTTGCCCAATACGCGATTGAGCGAACGGCCATGCTCGAATCCGAGGAGGGCGAGCGGCTGGCTCGCTTTTGGGAGCGGCGGCTGCGCGGTCCGGTTCCGGTACTCGAGTTGGCCACGGACCAGCCCCGTCCCAGCGTGCAAACCTTCCGCGGCGGGGCCCAGGGTTTTCAAATCGAGGCGGCTCTCACCGGACAGTTGCGCCGCCTGGCGGAGGCCCACCACACCACTCTTTTCACACTGTTGTTAACCGCTTTCCAAACCTTGTTGCATCGCTATAGCGGCCAGGACCGCGTTTGGGTGGGCACACCTTGGGCCGCGCGGGAGCGGGAGCGGGAGGTGGTGGGCTACTTCGTCAATCCATTGGTGCTCGACGCGGATTTCAGCCAACCGCAATGCTTCGCGGACCTGCTTGCCGATGGGCGCAAAAAAACGGTGTCGGCCATGGCCCACGCGGGCTTTCCCTTCCAACGGCTGGTGGAAAAACTGGCCCCGGAGCGCGACCCGGCTCGATCTCCCCTTTTCCAGGCCATGTTCACCCTCTTAAAGCCCCCACGGCTCCCACAAGCGGGCGCCTTCGCCCTATGCCATCCCGGCTCATCCATGAGGTTGGGCGATCTTTATTTGGAGCCCTACCCCATCCAGCGGCGGGTCACCCAATTCGACCTCACCCTTTTGCTCGCGGAGATGGAGGACGGCCTGGCCGGCTCGCTGGAGTTCAACCGCGATTTATTTGAAGCCGCGACCGCGGCCCGGCTGAGCGAACACTTCGCCAACCTGCTGGTCGCCATCGCCGAAGCTCCCGATCGGTTTCTCCACGAGCTGGACCCGCGATCCGAGCATGAGAAACAACGGGTGCTCGTGGAATGGAACGACACACTCGCCCAAATTCCCGACCCAACCGCGATCCACCATGAGTTTCAAAGACAGGCGCGGCGCACGCCCGACCGCGTTGCCCTGGTTTCCCATGAACAGCAGATCAGCTACCGGGCCCTGGATGGCCGGGCCGATTGCTTGGCCGGTCAGCTTCGGCGGCGCGGCGTGGGGCCCGATGAGGCCGTGGCCATCCTCCTGCCCCGCGAGGCCGACCTGCCGCTGGCCATGCTGGCCGTGCTCAAGGCGGGCGGCGCCTATGTGCCTCTGGATGCGGATCTGCCCGAGGCACGCATCCAATATATTCTCCAGGACAGCGGGGCTCTGCTCTGCATCGCCACACCGGATCTCGCGGGTGGAACGGAAAACTGGACCACGCCCTTGCTGCAGGTCCATCCCCGGCAATGGAACTCCAAACATGCGGTTCGTTCCGAAACGCTTCCCACGGTTTGGCCGGAACAGTCGGCCTATCTCATCTATACTTCCGGTTCCACGGGAAGGCCCAAGGGCGTTCGCGTCAGCCACCGCAACGCGGTCAATTTCTTTACGGCCATGGACCGGGTGCTTCAGCCCAAGCAGGATGAATCCAGCGCGCCCGGGACCTGGCTCGCGGTCACCAACGCCAGCTTCGATATTTCCGTGCTGGAGCTGGTTTGGACCCTGACGCGCGGTTTCAAGACCCTGTTGCAACGGGTCTCCGGCGGCGCGCTCTTCGATGCGCCCGACCTCGCCCATGCCACGCGGCGGATGGATTTCAGCCTGTTTTACTTTGCCGATGACGCGGATGACGTGGACGACAGCGAACCCTACCGCTTGCTGTTGGAGGGCGCCCGTTTCGCGGACCAGCACGGTTTCTCCGCGGTCTGGACGCCGGAACGCCATTTCCATGCCTTCGGAGGGCTCTACCCCAACCCCTCCGTGGCGGGCGCGGCCATCGCATCGATCACGGAACGCGTCGGCATTCGCGCGGGCAGCGTGGTGCTGCCGCTGCACAACCCGATCCGCGTGGCCGAGGAATGGGCGCTGGTGGACAATCTCTCCAAGGG
>JBGTRP010000563.1:0-5262 GCA_041940685.1 Acanthopleuribacteraceae bacterium | reverse complement strand
TCAAGACAAAAGCCGCAAGCGGGGGGCAAAGTAAATCCAACTTGTGGCTTGAAGCCTGGAGCTTGTTGCGTGGGGCCGCGCAACCTGAAACTACAAGCCTTGATGGGCTGGGGCGTGGCCCCGCTAGGCTGATCGTCACGCCAGCCCGCATGAGTCCGTGGTTATCCGGCACATGGCGGACTATCAGGATGTTGAGGCCGCCGGCCAGAATAAAAAGCACGACGATCGAGAGACTGAACCCATCGTAAATATTCATAAAGCTGCGGTTCAGTCCGCCCATATCGAATTGGTAGCCGGTTGCCAAATGGAGCAAATCGCTTTCGGCTTGGTTGGCGGGCTCGCGGGACTTACCCAGCATATGTCCCGCCAGATGCATTGGACCCACGGCGAAAAACAACCAGCTTCCCAGCTTGTAGTACCGGTGCCCTGACATCAAAGGCCTGCCTCGCTTTATCGGGTCCATGATCCCAAAAATTGCCAGGCCAGTTTAGCAGAGTGATCCATCGAAGAATATACAGGATTGCCGATCCAAGCGACCGCTGCTTGTCGGACTTTGACTTTTCGTGAAACGGTTATTGTTTCTTACACTTGGCGAAACTATTCCCGTGAATAGAAATAAGCACATCAAATTTACAATTGGTTTGGGAAATCGATTTTGAAGGAGCTAGGCTGGAATGCCCTTATGCACAAAAAAGAGGCCGTTGCCGGCCTCTTTCCTTTGGATCAGGATGATGAACGGGGAGAGGAGTTGCCCCCGAGTCGTGCCGGATTCCGGCGTGTGAGGGCGATGGGTGAGCGTCCTCGGGTTTTGGCGCCGGGTTCCGGCTTTAAGGAACCGGCAAAGGGAGTGAACCGGTTCCTCAAGCTTGGTACCTGTCTTTATGTGCGTTTCGTTCAAATCTGGAAGAGGAGGTCCGGCGTCCTCGCCACCATCGGACTAGGGTTTCTCGGCGGCGGGAGAATGCCGGGACTCCGCGTTCATTTCATGTTCGAGGCTCGACGCCAGGAACGGAGATCCTAGTTAGTTGGAAGCGACTTCCACACCCTTGGCATGCGACTTGACCAGGTGGTTGCCCACCCATTGGGCCAGGATTTCCTCGGGCGGAGAGGCCAGGGTAGCCGTCAATTGCTTCTTGCTCCCGTCGCGCTTGACCGTGTATTCGACCTCACTGCCCACGGCCATGGACTTTTTCACTTTCTTAATGGCGGCTTCGTTTTCCGAGCTCAGCTTCACGCCGTTGACCGCTACCAGGATATCGCCTTGTTGGAAACCCGCGGCATAAGCAGGGCTATGGGAAATCACCTTCGTGATTCTGCTGAAATAGCCTTTTTCCTTGTCGAGTCTCTCCATTTCAATGCCCAACCAGCCATGGTTCTGGTAGTTTTGAACCATTTTATTGAGGCACTCTTGGGCGTCGGCGGAACAAGCGTACTTGCCCTCGCCGGCGATGGCGGCGATGGAAAACAGGATAGCGGCACAGAGCAGCGCGTAGATACGTTTCATTGAATCATCTCCTTTTTAATTCGTGATGGTAGACCCTGGAACCGGGCTTACCGAACCTTATCGGCACTGTTGAATCTAGGCGCGCGCTAAGTGAATGTCTTGACGGTGCTGCAAAATGCTGTCAGGAGATGTAACGGAATTGTGAAAGCGGGGGAAGAGGCGCATCCGCCAGACGTTGGAAAGGGTATACTGGAGCGGACGCGGTTGGAGTGACACCCATGGCGGATTCAAAGAAAAACGAGCAACAACCCCGCCGCGCGCGGGCCTTGCCTGTATCGAATATGGCCGCATTCGGCAAGCGGCGCACCCTGTTGCTGGGCTTCCTCACCGTGTTTCTTCCCCTGCTGGTGCTGCTGCTGTTGCAATACCGGTGGCTGGTGGAGCTACAACACAAATCCGCCATCGCGCGTGAGGTGACGCTGGGCAATTATTTGGAGAATATCGCCAAGTACGTGGAGCTCTTTTATACAAAGGTGGGAACGATCTCACTCAACGTGAAGGGGGCTACGGACGGCTTGGATATAGAAGAAGTGCTCGAGGATTTACAATCCCAAAAAGCCTGGGGCGTGAAGGTTTATTTTGTTCAGGGTTTCGAGGGACCGGATGCCTGGCGGACCCGTCTCTTTAACCCGCATACGCAAACGCTCGCCGAGGTAGTGGAGGAAAATGCCCAAAGCTTGCGCATCATGACCCTGCGGCCTCGCCTGACAGAGGGCGGTGAACTCGTGGTGGACGAATCCGACCCCGATAATCGCGTCATCTACAACCCGATCAGAAACGAGGAAGGGAAACCAGTGGGCATGGTGGGAATGATCGTGGATGAGCGCTATTTCGCGGGTGAGGTCTTGCCCACGGCCATTAAAAAGGTGCTGGCCGGCCTCTCCGAGGAGGGGCAACTGGTGGTTACGGTGCGCGATCAGGATGGGCGCATGGTGAAGGCCGATCCCTACCATAAGCAGGGCAAGGATGTGGTGCGCCGCAATTTCACCTATATCTTCAAGGATTGGGAGATGGGGATCTACAGCCGGTACATGACGCCGGAACAGTGGGCGCGCACCAACTTCATTCTCAATATGACGCTTTCGCTGATTTTGGGCGCAGCGCTGATCGGCGGCATTTTACTCGCGCTTCGAACCGCGTTTCGGGCCATGCGTCTTTCCGAAATGAAAAACGATTTCGTTTCCAATGTGTCCCACGAGCTGCGCACGCCGTTGGCCTCGATCCGCGCCTTCGGCGAGCTCTTGCGCCGGGGCAAGGCATCGGCGCCCGACAAGGTGATGGAGTACGGCGAATACATTGAAACCGAGAGCCGACGCCTGAGCCGGCTGATCGAGAACATTCTCAATTTCGCCAAAATCGAATCGGGTCGGAAGATGTACCAATTGGAGCTCCAGGAAGTGGAGCCGGTGGTGGCGCGCGTGCTGAAGTCCTTCGAGGTCCGCATGCGCCACTGCCATATTCGGGTGAGGCTCCACAAACCCGAGTCCCGATTGCCGCTGGTCAACATGGATGGGGACGCCATTGCCCACGCCCTCGCCAACCTGCTCGATAACGCGGTCAAGTATTCCGATGGCGGCGAAAACATCAACGTGACCCTGGCGAGCTTGGAGGGTTGGGTGCGAATCGCCGTGACGGATGAAGGGGTCGGTATCTCCAAAGAAGAAAAGAAACGCATTTTCGAGCGCTTCCACCGGGTGAGTACGGGTCTGGTCCACGATGTGAAGGGCAGTGGGCTGGGGTTGTCGATCGTGATGCATATTCTGGCCGCGCACGGGGGTCGGATCGAGGTAGAAAGCGAGTTGGGCAAGGGGAGTTGTTTTTCCATGTTCCTGCCGGTAGAGGCAAATGGCGACGCGCCGGGAAACCCAAAATCCGTTTGATTCCATATCCATCGAGTAGTTCTCTCGTATAAGACTAGCGTAAGCTTTTTCCCAAAAGGTGGTTCTCCTATGATTCAAGCTTCCCCGGAGGAAAGCGTCCTGGGTTCGGGTAACGGCAAAAAAGTGTTGATCGTGGAAGATGACGAGGCCATGAGCGTGGCATTGCGCGACGGGTTCGGCTTCGAGGGGTTTGAGGTGCTCTGCGCCCGTGACGGCGCGGCCGGTCTGAAAATGGCGACCGAGGATGCGCCAGATGTCGTGGTGCTGGACGTGATGCTGCCCAAAGTGAGCGGGCTGGATGTGTGCAAGCAATTGCGCGCCGGGGGGTGCGATATCCCCATCATCATGCTCACCGCGCGCGGCCAGGAGATTGACAAGATATTGGGGCTCAAGCTGGGGGCCGACGATTACATGACCAAACCCTTCAGCATGATGGAGCTGATTGTGCGGGTGGAAACCATTTTGAGGCGTGTTGGCGGGGGTGGCGAGAGGGGCGAGACCGGCCTGAGCCGCTACCAGTTCGGAGAGGTGAGCATCGACTTTAGGAAACACGAGGCCAGCAAAGCGGGAAGGGCCATCGAGTTATCGCCTCGCGAATTCCTTTTGCTGGAGTTCTTTATTCAACACCGCGGCGAAATCGTCAGCCGCGATCAACTGCTGGATTCGGTATGGGGCTTCGAGCACATCCCCTACACGCGCACGGTGGACACTCATATCGCCAAGCTGCGCAAAAAAATCGAGGACACGCCCTCCGCGCCGCGCTACCTGGTCACCGTTCACCGTCTCGGCTACAAGTTTACGGGGTGAGTCTCCTATCAAGGTCGAATCGGTACACGTAAACGCGCGGAAGCACTCAGGTTGAAGCGGATACGGGCGGCGCATTGCGCACCTGGACGATTTCGGCCGCGATGCTGAGGGCGATCTCCGCGGGGGTGCGATTGCCGATGGGAATGCCGATGGGCGCGCGTACCTTTTGGAACAGCGCTTCCGCGACGCCCTCGCCGCGGAGGCGCTCGAAGATGTGATGCAGCTTGGCCTTGCTGCCCATCAGCCCCAGGTAGCGCAACTCTTTGCCGATTAAGCGCCCCAGCGACACGGCATCGGAGAGAAAGCCGGTGGTGACGATGGCCACGTAGGCATGCGTTCCCTCGCGAATCCATTCATCGATGTTCTCATAGGGCGTGATGATCTTGTCATGGGCGTAGCGGTTTTCTTTCAGCGTGGCCACCTCGGGCCGGTGGTCGAAAACCACAATGCGGAAATCCAAGGTGGCCAACACCCGACACAGGGCGAGGCCCACATGGCCGCCGCCGATCACATAGACCGTGTCGCATGGGCCGAGCGCTTCCACGTAGCGCCAATCCGTATCGGAGCGGTAGTGAAAGCCGCGTTTCTCGGCGGGTGGCGCGCCTTTGGCGAAGGCGAGTCCCCGCGGGGAAAGCATAAGAGCCGCGGCGTTTTCTTCGCTTTCGGCGCGGGCAATGGCTTCGACAGTTTCCAAATCCCCAGCTCCAAGTGGGACCAGGGCCAAGCGTTGCGTGCCCGCGCAGATCATTCCGGATTGAATTTCGGGCGAGGCTTTTTTGTGATGCGCCTGCACGACCAATTGGGTGTGGGGGTCCGCCTCCGCCAGCAACGTCCGGGCGCGCTCCACGAGGCGAAACTCCATAATGCCGCCGCCGATGGTGCCATGCTGACGGCCGCTTCGGTCCGCCGCCATTTTGAAACCCGGCTTACCCGGCGTGCTGCCCGCGTGATCGACCACGGTCAGCAGGGCC
This sequence comes from Acanthopleuribacteraceae bacterium, assembly GCA_041940685.1. Lineage (GTDB taxonomy): Bacteria > Acidobacteriota > Holophagae > Acanthopleuribacterales > Acanthopleuribacteraceae > JBGTRP01. The sequence continues at coordinate 100 of JBGTRP010000563.1, read as the reverse complement.
ACGGATTCATCCGCTGATAGGCGTTCCCTTATGAAATCCCAAAGCCGTTTTTGATCCATCGTCCATTCAACCCTTCCCTTCCGGCAGGCCGCCCCTTCAA
>JBGTRP010000562.1:0-5272 GCA_041940685.1 Acanthopleuribacteraceae bacterium | reverse complement strand
AAATTGCACCGCGGTAAGCGAATCCTCGCTATCCAATGCCAAGCCCGTAGCCACACCGCCACCCAAATTTTCCTGACAAAGCTTGAGCAGGCTCCTTTTTTTGACAGGGCGTTTCAGGACAGGAACGATGCCCAATCGGGTAAGGCGGTCGCGCCAGGACGGCGGCGCATGGGGAGGAACGATGGCCACGATTCGGTCGGCGGTCACGCCCATGACGCGAATTTTCTCCAGCAGCGCGGCGCTTGGGTCCTCCTGATGGGACAGATTCAAGAAGGCCCATGCGTTTTTTTCATGAAAGGCGTCCTCGCCAACGCCCTTCCATTCTTCCAATTGACGCGTCCCTGGCCAAATGCCCTTGAGATAGCGGAAAAGATAATCCTGATCATCCCCGGTCAAATCCATAACGAGCGGAAATACCTCCTGGACCCTAGCATTGCCCCGAGGGTCTTGATCTACCGTTTCGGGAGCGGGCGTTTGGAAACGGATGCCAAACCAAAAGGTGGCGCCCTCGCCGAGCGTGCTCGTCACGCCCAACGCGCCACCCATCAGTTCAACCAATTCTTTGGTAATTGCCAAACCAAGGCCCGTGCCGCCAAAAAGGCGGGTATTCGAATCGTCTACTTGCGAGAACCTTTGGAAGATCGCCTCCTTCCAGCTCCGTGGAATACCCGGACCGCTGTCTCGCACCCAGAAGAGAACCCCTATCCCCTCGCCTCCCCCGGCCATTGCATCCAATTCGGCTCTCCGCGCCGGCTCCAGATCGGACCAAAAAGGCGGCGTTCTGGCCGTTTCGGGTTCCCAATTTCCCGGTTGAAGCCTCATGCACTCCAATTCGATCCAACCCGTATTGGTGAATTTGACAGCATTCCCCAATAGGTTAATCAAAACCTGCCGCAGGCGCATGGCGTCGCCCTCCAGGGCGGATGGAAGGCCGCTATCGTAGAAAAGCTTTAATTCCAAACCCTTGCCATAAGCCTGGGGACCGAACATCTCCATGACATCTTCCATCAGTTCCCGAGGGCTGAAGCGCCGGGTTTCCAGCCGGATATGCCCCTCGGTCAAGGAGGAATAGTCCAGGATGTCATCGATGATGCCCAACAGGGATTCGGCTGAAAAACGCAAATTATCCAGATATTCTTGCTGCTCGGAGCTGACGGCAGTCCCTTCCAGGAGTTGTTGCATACCCATGATGCCGTTGACCGGCGTTCGGATTTCATGGCTCATGTTGGCCAGAAAGCGGCTCTTGAACCTGCTCTGTTCCTCGGCCTTTTGCTTTTCCTGAAGATACTGCCGCGACTTCTCACGGACCGTTGCCAAGAGCTCCTGGCCAGACCGCAACGCCACCTTCATTTGGGTGCGGATGCGTTGGGCGGGAATCGCGGTGAGCGAAATATATAGGTTCATGCCGTAGAGCACAAACAGCTTCACCGTCTCCACGCGCCAGGCAATCTCCCTGCCCTCAAATTCAGTCAGGTAGAACAGCAACAGGAGGTATCCCAAAAGGGTGAGATGAGAGAAGAGCAATCCGCGCCGATATCCGAGATAGGTCTGATCGGCCACCCTACCCAGCAGGATGAGGATCATCCAGCTTTGATCGCCACCGGTTATATAAATCGCGTAGAGGTAGACGCCAATATCCGCGGTCATCAGCATCAAATACAGCCATGGATGCCGGAACCTCTGGTAAAACCAACTTTGGATCGTCCAAGCGAAAAGGGAATAGACAGCAACCGTAAAGAAGAAACGCCAGAATTTGGGCCCAATATTTTCGTCCGCGATGATCCAGAGGTATACCGCGAGGGTCAGCGCCAAAAAGAAGAGCCCCACGGTACGGTAGAGAGGGGCGCCCCAAACCAGGTAGCGCTGGTGGTCGCGGCGGATTTGGTTCAGGCTTTTTTCCGGATTCGCCGCGAGGCTTTGGTTATTCTGTTCCCGGGAGGCCATGAGCACACCCATTCACGCGATTCCCGCGCATAAAAATCCTATTACCAAGGGATAAGCTATTCGAGGTTAGCCCATTTTCACCTTTCTGGTCCAGGGAAATGACACGCGGCGATTGCCTGGCCACCACAAATATTTCCAAGCGTTTACATTACTACCGCCTTTTTGCGAACCAGGAAGTCGCCCAGCGCCAGGTAATCGATCTCGGTCTTCAGAAAGGTTCGCAGCGCCTGCTCAGGCCTCAGCACGATGGGTTCCCTGTCGTTGAGGGAGGTGTTCAGCACCATGGGCACGCCGGTCAGCCGGTCGAACGCATCAATCAGCTTGTGGTAGCGAGGGTTGTGCTCGGCATGCACGGTTTGAATTCGGCTGGTGCCGTCCACGTGGACCACGGCCGGGATCAGGGAACGTTTCTCCTCGTGAACATCATAGGCAATCAGCATGAAATTCGATGCCGGGGAAGGCCGGGGAATGCGGAACCAAACATCGGCTTTCTCCGCCAAAACCGAGGGGGCAAAGGGCCGAAAGTATTCGCGATGCTTCACCTTTGCATTGAGCACATCGCGCATGTTGGGGTTGCGGGGATCGGCTAACAGGGAGCGGTTTCCGAGCGCGCGGGGTCCCATTTCCACCGCGCCCTGGAACCAACCGACAACCGCCCCATCCGCCAGCAGATCGGCAACCCGCTCTTCGATATCGGGTAACCGCTCCACCTCCAAACGATCGCGCAAGGGCTCCAATGCGGAACGAATTCCAGACGCGGAATAGTCCGGCCCCAAGAATGCGTGTTCCATTGCCGCACCACGCGCTTCTCCCATGACCTGGTTCCAAATGAACAGCGCCGCTCCGATAGCCGTACCCGCATCATTGGCCGCGGGTTGGATGTAGAGGCGCTCAAAAGGACCTTTTTCATGCAGCACGCCATTGGCCACACAGTTCAAGGCCACGCCGCCGGCAAGGCAAAGGTTCGGGCTTTCCGTGCGCTTGTGCAGGCTCCGGGCGAGCGCCAACAAAGCATCCTCGGTTACCTTTTGCAGGGCCGCGGCGATGTTCGCGTGCCCCTGTTCGATCGGTTCCTCGGGCTCGCGCCTTCTTCCGAACAATCCTTCCAAGCCATCAAAGCTTTGCTCACGAAAACGAGCGATGCACGGGTCCACCCAAAAACCATCGGTGGTCACCCTCACCAACTCGCACATCTGAGGCTGGAACGCATTTGGATCGCCATAGGAAGCCAAACCCATCACCTTGCAGGCGTCGTATTCGCCGAAACCGAGAAGCTTCGACAGCTTTTCCCAAAGAAAACCCAGGCTATGGGGGTAGGAAATATGCTTCAGCGCACTCAACCGACGGTCCCAACCCCGGTAGAGCGAGGTAGAGTGAACCTCGCCGATACCGTCGACAACCAAAACCGCGGCCTCCCGAAATGGCGAAACCAAAAAGCAACTTGCCGCGTGGCACATATGATGATCGATCCAACGAAACCTCGCGCCCATATCAGCGCCTGCCATTTCGCTCAACAGGCCCGGGACCTCCAGTAGACGGAGATAGAATCGCCTTTCCCCGGCTTCGCTGCCCCAATCTCCTTCAGCCACGGGCTCTACGCCCGTGCTTTGTTTCTTGCGTATCTCGGGAGAAAAGGAAAAGCCGATCGCATCGACCTCCTTCAAGGAGATTCCGGCTTTCTGCAGGCACCACGCGATGGATGCGCGCGGCAATTCATGGGGATTGTCAACGCGGGCGGGTTTCGCGTGTTTTATACGGCTAAAGCGCTCCTCTTCCACCGCGGCCACCAGGCGGCCATCCTGAATTAAGCAGGCCGACGACTCGTGATAGGCGGCATTGATCCCCAAAACAAAGACCATACAATCCCCGGGCAAGCAGGCAATATCTATTTCGCGCAAAACAGGACCGAAGGCGCTTGGTTCTATTATGTTTAACGGCATAAAGCGCCTAGATTTTCACCCTTTTTGCAAAACCGAGTCATTTTTCAGATACATGTGCTGTTTACGCGGAACAGCGACCCAAATAAAGGCCTTTCCATGGATTCCGGGCTTGGCGGTACGCGCCCGACTTTCGAGTCGCGAACGGTAGCCCGCCTGCGCTAGACACCCATATTGAGGTTTTTCAGTCATTCCACTGAGGCAAAAAATGAGCAGATCAGGAAATTAGATATTTTGCACAAAGGAAATAAAACCTGTACAATATTTTGAATTTACAAAGAAAACTCTTACCCTAGATCCCACCCAAAACCGCATGTTTTGAAACCACAAGGAAACGATAACTAGGCAACAGAAATTAGGTTAAGTAGTTGTAATTTAAAATTTTATATATTTTTCTTCGTGTGACTTCGTGTTCTCCGTGGTGAACGTTGCAGTTTCTGGATGGGCTCTAGCCTAGGGGGAGTTCTCCTCATGCAGAAAGATCCAAGGTATTCAGAGTTCCACAAAACGCTATATTGCTTCTCCTTCCCCCTTTGCTTTGAAGAAATAGGTTTCGGTCCATGAATTTCACCATGCACAAAAAACAACTTGCCTCTTTGTTGCTCCTATTGCTTTGGGCCTGTGGCGGAGGTCCTCCCACCCCGCGGGCAAAGGAGCCGGACATCCTGCAACGGGTGCTCATGGATTGGCGCCCGGTGGAGGGGCGCCTCGCGGGCGGGTTCCAACACACGCCATTCATCCCGGAACGAAATTCAAAGCTGCGCCAGGAGCGGATTCAAGACCTGGCCGAAGCCGAACAATCGCTTATGCGCTCTGTAAAAACGTATCGGGACCCCGACTATTTGGGCCAGATGGCCTGCTTGGATCTCAGCCTGAGCCGGAGGGCCGCGGCGATCAGAAACTTAGAACTCGCGGTCCAGAGCGCTCCGGACTCGATGGCGTTGCGCAACAACCTCACGGTCGCCTATCTGGATGCCGAGGCGGATGACCCGCTCTACCTGCCGCGAGCATTGGAGGTCATCGATGAGGCCCATGCCGAGTCTACGCCCATGCCGGAATCCCTCTTCAACCGCGCCCTGACGCTGCAACGGCTGCTGTTGCGGGGCGAGGCCGAGCTGGCCTGGGAGAAATTCCTTGAGGTGGAGCCCGATGGTCCTTGGGCGGACGAGGCGCGCAACTATTTGGAAGCCCTTTTCCCACCCTCTCCAAAGCGGGCATGGCTGGAGGAAAAACCAGGCCTGGAAGCGGCCGCCCTCGCTGGCGATGAGGAGAAGGTGCTTGAATTGGTGGGCCGTTTTCCCCAATGGACGCGGGAATTCGCCGACGAGGTCTGCCTGCCCGCTTGGGCCGCGGCGGTTTCCGCCGGCCAAACCGAGGAGGCCGCCAGGTGG
>JBGTRP010000561.1:0-5273 GCA_041940685.1 Acanthopleuribacteraceae bacterium | reverse complement strand
TGGGTGTCCACGCATCTAAAACAAGATGTTCAGGTTCAGATCGAGGTTCGCGACCTTGCCGAGCTAGACGAGGCGCTCGCGAGCGGATGCGCCTTGATCATGCTGGACAATTTCACCCCGGAAATGGTACATCGGGCATGCGAACGGGAGCGCGACGCGGCGCAACTGGAAGTCAGCGGCGGGATCACGCTCGCCAATATTCAAGCGTATTGCCATCCCAAATTAGACAGAATCTCCGTGGGCGCCCTCACCCATTCGGTCGAGGCGCCGGACTTGAGTCTACTAATGAAAGAGAAGGGGGTTTAGGCCATGGTCAGCGCCACTCTGGAACAATTCACCGCTCCCGAGGTGGAGATCGATCCCACCCTGGATATCCACGAGGAAATCGAGCGGCTCAAACGGGAAACCGACACCATCCTCTTGGCCCACTATTACCAGGAAGGGGAGATTCAGGATGTCGCGGATTTTATCGGTGATTCGCTGGATCTTGCACGCCGAGCCCAACGGGTGACCCATAAACGCATCCTCTTCTCCGGCGTCCATTTCATGGCGGAAACCGCCAAGATCCTGAACCCTTCGAAAACGGTTTTGCTGCCGGACCTGCGCGCGGGTTGCAGCTTGGCCGAGTCCTGTCCGCCGGATGCTTTCGCCCGTTTCAAAAGTCAACATCCCGATCACATGGTGGTTACCTATATTAATTGCACCGCCGATATCAAGGCCATGAGCGATATCATCGTCACCAGCACCAATTCGGTGGACATCATCAACAGCATTCCGCGGGATCAGCCGATTATTTTTGCTCCTGACCGCTATTTAGGCGCATGGGTCATGAAACAGACGGGCCGCGAGATGGTGCTCTGGGATGGGTCCTGTATCGTGCATGAAACCTTCAGCCACAAGAAACTGGTGGAAATGAAGATTCAATACCCGGAGGCCAAGGTCGTCGCGCATCCGGAATGCCCGGAAACCCTGCTGAACGAGGCCGATTTCGTGGGTTCGACACGCAATATCATCCGGTTCGTTTCCGATGACCCGAGCCGAAGCTTCATCGTGGTCACGGAGCCCGGCATCATCCATCAAATGAAGAAGAACGAACCGGACAAGACCTTCATCCCCGCCCTGAACGAGGACGAGCACTGCAATTGCAACAACTGTCCCTTTATGAAGATGAACACCCTGGAAAAGGTATACCGGACCTTGGTGACGGGCAAGCCCGAGCTCGTCTTGGACGAAACGCTGCGGGCAAAGGCGGAAAAGCCGCTGCTGGCCATGCTCGCCAGGTCGTAAACCATGCGGGTTTTTGAATCTGATTTTTTGGTGATCGGCGGGGGAATCGCGGGTCTGACCTTTGCCCTGAGAGCGGCAGAGATCGGCAAGGTCAATCTGGTTCTCAAGGGTGAATTTCATCAGTCTTCCACGCAATACGCGCAAGGAGGAATCAACGCGGTATTGGGAGCGGATGATTCTTTCGCCTCTCATGAGGACGACACGCTGAAATGCGGTTACGGACTCTGCGACGCGGAAGTGGTTCACGAGGTGGTGGCGCGGGGACCCGAGGTCATCGAAGAACTCATCGGTTACGGCGTTGACTTCACGCGGACGAAAAGGGGCCTGAGCCTGCACCGGGAGGGCGGCCACAGCCATAACCGGGTGGTTCACGCGAAAGACGCCACGGGCGCGGCCATCATGAAGGCGCTGGTGGAACAGGTAAAGGGCCATCCCCAAATCAAAATTTACAAACACCATATGGCCATCGACCTGATCCTTTCCTATCAGACCGGCGGCAAGTCCATCAACGAGAAGACCAGGGCGGTGGGGGCCTATGTGCTGAAGACGCGGGAGCGCGAGGTGACCGCCTTCGTCGCCGGAGTCACTTACCTGGCCACCGGCGGCACCGGCAAGGTCTACCCCTACACATCCAATCCTTCCACGGCCACCGGCGACGGCATCGCCATGGCCTACCGGGCGGGAATCGAGGTGGTCAACATGGAGTTCATCCAGTTCCACCCCACCATCCTCTACCATCACAAGCTGACTTCCTTTTTGATTAGTGAGGCGGTGCGCGGCGAGGGCGGTATCCTGCGCAACATCCATGGGACCGCATTCATGAAGGACTATCACGAGCGGCGGGAGTTGGCCCCACGCGACGTGGTGGCGCGCGCCATCGACTCCGAGATCAAGAAAACCGCGGCCAATCACGTCTACCTCGATGTCACCCACCTGGGCGCCGACCATGTTACCGACCACTTTCCCAACATCTACGGCCAATTGCTGGATTTGGGCATCGACATCACCAAGGAGCCGATCCCCGTGGTTCCCGCGGCCCATTACTGTTGTGGCGGACTGCGGGTGGATATCCATGGCAGGACCGCGTGCGCGGGGCTTTACGCGGGCGGAGAATGTTCTTACACCGGCCTGCACGGCGCCAACCGCCTCGCGTCAAACTCCCTTTTGGAGGCGGCCGTCTACGCCAGGAATTCCTTTGATTACATCCAGGCGCGGGCGCCGGAAGAAATGACGCGGCCGACCACGGATATCGCACCCTGGGTGTATCACGATTATTCCGATATCTACGAGGAGTCGCTGGTCTCGCCGCTGTGGAAAGAAGTTCGGCAATTTATGTGGAATTACGTGGGCATCGTGCGCACGGACAAACGGCTCGACCGGGCCATGCGCCGCATTGCCTTCCTGCGCGAGGAGATCGAGAGTTCCTACTGGAATTTCCATATCAGCCAGGATCTGGTGGAGTTGCGCAATATCTCCATCATCGCGGAGCTGATCATTCGCGCCTCTTGCACGCGCAAGGAATCGCGCGGGCTCCACTACAATGCCGACCACCCGGATACCGATCCCAAGCAGGCGCGGGACACGGCAATCAGCCTACAGAAACACGGTCTCTTCCGCTAAGCCTTTTCAGCTCGCCCAAAATAGCAAACCATCAAAAAACCGACGTGGTGAGCGGGTCCGGCGAAGCCATCACTTTCAAATTGACATCGCTGCCTCGCGGCCCGACAATGGGTTCTTCTCGAATATCCCGGCCGCGAGGAGAGCGAGTTGAGCGTGGATCGCGCTGAGAATACGGTTCTTACCGGAACCATTTTCGGGTTTTCGGCTTACCTGATTTGGGGGTTCGCGCCCATTTTCTGGAAGGCTCTGCATGGCGTTCCGCCGCTGAACCTCATCGCCCACAGAATCATCTGGTCGCTGTTGTTGTTGGCAATCGTTCTCAGCATTCAGCGGAGATGGCCAGCATTCCGCGCCATTCTCCGTTCCCCTCGCGCCCTGGTCCTTCTGCTGTTCTCCACCCTTTTCCTGGCGGGGAATTGGTTCGTGTTCGTCTACGCGGTCTTGACGGACCGGGTGTTGGAAACCAGCCTCGGCTATTTCATGAATCCGCTGGTCAATGTGTTTCTGGGCTTCGTCATTTTGAGAGAGCCCTTGCGAGGCGGCCAAAAGCTGGCCGTCGCCATCGCCGCGGGAGGCGTGCTCTACCTGACGCTGCAAGGACAGAACCCGCCCTGGATATCCCTTTTCCTGGCGATTTCCTTCGCCATGTACGGACTCATGAGAAAGTTGGCCCGCGTGGAGGCGCTTCCCGGTCTGACCCTGGAGGTCTTGATGTTGGCCCCCATCGCCTTGGTTTACCTGCTGCTGGACGGACGGGTCGCGGGCGATTTCGGCGCGGCGAACTTTGGCACCCATCTCCTGATCGTGGGTACTGGCGTGATTACCGCGGTTCCCTTGCTCTGCTTCGGCATGGGGGTGCGCCGCATTTCCCTGACGGCATTGGGCTTCCTACAATACACCGCGCCCACGGTCACTTTCTTTTTAGGCATCTACCTGTACGGAGAGCCGTTTTCCAAGGTTCGCTTCATCGCCTTCTGCTGCATTTGGATCGCCTTGGTTTTTTATTCGTTAGAGAGCATCCACGACCTGGGCAGGAAGAGGGCCAGGGCCAGAAAGGCCCGTGAGGAGCCGAGGCCGCCCGTTCCCGGCGCCGGGAACGCGGAAGAGATCAGTTGAGGTACTCGCGGTAAATGGCCGCGGTTTTCTCCGCCATCACCTCGCTGGTGTAATGGCGATGAACATGCTCCTTACCCTTACGGCCCAGGCCTTCCAGCTTGTCGCGGTTTTCCCAGAGGTCGTGCAGCGCGGCGGCCAGCGAGTCCACGGAGTCGGGCTCCACCAAGACGCCGCCGCCGGTGTCCTCGACCATTTGGGTAAAAGCCCCGTGCCTGGGTTGCACCACGGGCGTGCCATTGGCCAGCGATTCGAGAACGTATAGCCCTTTGGGCTCCTTGTAGGGAGCGGGCACGGAGAACACATGCAGCTCGCTGAGGAAGCGGATTTTGTGTTCCCGATCCACCTCGCCCAGGAACCGGACCCGCTCCTCCAGGCCCCAATCGCGAACCTTTTGCTTGAGATCGTTCAGGTAGGGCTCGTCCTTGGGGGAGAGGTAGCCGGCCACCTTCAGTTGAAGCGCGTCTTTATTCACGTTTTGGGTGAGCTTGCCAAAAGCCTCAACCAAGAAATGCAACCCCTTCTCGGGACACAACCGCGCCAGGTAACCAATGGTAAAAGGACCGGTGGACCGATCGAACGCGGTGTCTCCGTGGCCCTCCAGGTTCAAACCCAAGGGCACCACGTGAATCTTTTCCTCGGGCACCTCTAAATATCGGCTCATGAAGTCACGGTAATAGTTGCTATTGGCCACGAAACCGTCGACCTTCTTGGCCTGAGCGCGCAAGAGCGCCATGGCCTCGGAACGAAAGGGCTCGATCATGGCGTCCAGAAACAGTTCCTCGCCCTGAAGCGAGCAGAGCACGGGCACGCCCAACTCCTGTTTGATGTAACCGGCAAATCCGGAAAACATGGAATTGGTGATCTGAACCAGATCCGGTTGGAAGTGGTCCTTGAGCCAGGAAACCAGCTTGATCAGCTCCTTCTTCTGGAATCCGCCATCGCCCTTGAGCATGGAAACGGTGAAGGCGCCCAGGTCCTCGGCCTTGGTGGACGAGCTGAACTTGGAGACCCAGTTCAGCAGACGGCGGCTTTCGAAGATTTTGTCCAAAAACCAGGGCGTGCGCCGGAAAAACGGGATCTTCTGCTGCAAATAGACGTTCACGCCACCGAAAAAGATCCGGTCCAGGCTGATATCTTGCTCATCGGTGCGGAGGGGCGTGTAGGTAGGAATGAGGATGATATCTACGCCCATCTTTTGCAACGCGGAAGCCAGGGTGTTGTCATGCATGCAGCTACCGCAATACATCCCC
>JBGTRP010000560.1:0-5277 GCA_041940685.1 Acanthopleuribacteraceae bacterium | reverse complement strand
TGATAGTCGTCGACCGCGGTGATGACCCGGCCGTTCTTGATTAAAATCGACATGAGGGAGACTCCTTTCGTTTTTCTACCGCTTTCATCTATCTAGGGTCCATTCAGAAACAGGAAAATTCACCACGGAGGACAAGAAGATAAGGCAAAAGAATTTTTTGTAACCCTGTATAATTAAGAAACTTATGTGTTTTCCCTTCGCGTAGCTCCGTGTTCTTTGTGGTTCAAAAAATGGGTTTCTGGGCAGGCTCTATCTAATGTCGGCAGCCGCGCCCAGGCGGATTCAGGCAACTCACGAGGGGGAGGCAGCGGGTCTTTGCGCCTTCATCAACAGCACATAAACGACCAGGGCCACGGCAAAACCGGAGAACCAGGAGAGATCGTAGAGGATCGCCAGCTTGGGAATCCAGAAACCGATGAGGGCGACGATCACCCCCGCGGCCAGGGCGATCAGCGCCGCGGGATTGAAACCGCGGCCGTACCGGTAGCGGCCGTTGGGTTTGTAGAGCTCGGCCAGCTCCAGATCCGTTTTACGCACAAAAAAGTAATCCGCGATCAGGATGCCGAGCACCGGGCCCAGCAGCCCGCTCACGAAGATCAGCAAACCGCTGATTTCGTTGAGCAGCCACCAGGGGCAGATGGCGATGCCGATCAGGCCCGTGATTACGCCGCCCACGCGGAAGCTGACCCGTTTGGGGAAGGCATTGGCGAATGCGTTCGCGGGCGCGATTACATTGGCGGCGATATTGGTGCTCAGCGTGGCGATGAGCATGAAAATTTGCGCGATAATCACCACCACCGGCGCCTGGAAACGGGCGATCAGGCTCACCGGGTCCCAGGGCGCGTCCTCACCCACGAGGATGTCGTTGAAATTGATGAGCGAGGCGCAGGTCACGAAAATGCCCACGAACGAGTAGAGCACCATGGTGCCGGGCAGACCGATCAGTTGGCCGGCGATCTGGGATTTCTGCCTCCGGGCGTAGCGGGTGATATCGGCGATGCTGATCGACATGGTGGCCCAAAAGCCGACCATGGCCGTCAGCCAGAAGAGAAAGGTGCGCAGGCGCGAGGGCCGCTCCGCCTTGGCCAGGGTTACCGCCACCGGGCTGGAGTAGAAAAATGCGCCTTCCTGAGAGGCGTCCGGCGCGCGGAAGCGGACCTTCAGCGCCGAAGCCTGGCTCAGTTCTTCATAGGAAAGCGATGTGCGGTCCGCGAGGTTTACCTCGCCGCGCGGCGGAAGAGGTCGCCAGCCCATGTCTCCGGGCTCCGGCTCATTGGGCAATTGGATTTGATAATCGCTGGCCTTGGGAAGGCCGTCGATGTTGTTGATGGGAATCAGCGTCAGCATGGGAATGCCGTTGGAGGAGGAAAGTTGCGCGGTGGGAGCGGTCAACTGGCGGCTCTGATCCAGCACTACCGCGAATCCCTTGGCCCGGGTCGCGCCCCAGTAGATCAAGAACAGTCCGATGAGAATCAGGATCGGTGCGGAAAAGTCTTCCAACCAACGGATGCTTTCGGTTCCCTTCCAGATGAAGAAGACGTTCACCGACCAGAACAGCAGAAAACAGACGAACTTGCCCGTGGTCAGCCCGGCCGGCATGGCCTCACCCGTTGCCGCGCACCAAATCGCGTAGAAGGCGAGGCCGCCGATCCAGGTTTGGATGCCGAACCAGCCGCAGGCCACCAGGGCCCGCACGATGGCCGGCACATGCACGCCCCGGATGCCGAACGAGGCGCGGCCCAGCACGGGAAAAGGAATGCCGTACTTCACACCCGCGTGACCGTTGAAGATCATGGGCACGGTCACTACCAGATTGGCGAGGCCGATGATGATCAGCGCCTCGTACCACATGAGGCCTTCCTTGATCATGTAGGAGGCCAGCAGGTAGGTGGGAATACAGACCGCCATACCCACCCAAATGGCGGCCAGGTCCCAAACGCGCCAGGTCCGCTGGTTTAGGGGGACCGGGGCCAAATCCTCGCTGTAGAGGGGAGAACCGGAGACATCCTCGTGAAGCTCGACAATCTCTTCTTTCATGCAAATGTCCTTGGGAGGGGCCGGGATTCTTGGTGGAGGCGCGTGGGAATGATGCGCTCTTCCAACGGAAAAGGAACAATGATAAGGGTTTAGCCATCATAGGCTCAAACGGCGCGAACATCAAGCAAAAGTCCCCGAGGACCGGACGCACTTCGAGTTGGGTCCCGCCGGAGGCCGAACCGAGGCGTGCGCGTGCGTCTTCGATAGTCCGCGACCGTTATTCTGCAACGATTCGGTAGCGGTAGCGCACGGCTTGGTGGCGGCCCTCGGAGTCGGTGTGGATGGTGTACGCCATACCCTCGCGGAAGCTCATGCGGGGAAGGCCGTTGGTGCCCAGCAGTCCATGACGCCGGAGACCGACCCGCCCCACGTACTTGCCCGTTTCATCGAAAATATCCGCCAAGTCCTCGTGGTCCTTGGCGCGAAAGTCGTGGACCACAAGCAAATAACCCTCCGGCATGGTCAGCAAGCCAAAGATGGGGTTTTTCACGGGGCCCAGATCCGCCTTGAGATAGGCTTCGCGGACCAGGCTCTCGATGATCATGGGCCGCAGGGATTGGGGGAGGCTGGAGCGAATGCGCGCGGTCTGAATTTTTACCGCCGCGTCGATGTCTTCCTTGGTGCGCGGTATGGGCTCGTACTCGCGTTTGATGACCAGATCCGGGGATTTGAGGTCCGGGCTCCATTTGGTAATGGCGTATTGGTTGGTGATCGCCGTAAAGACAGCTCCCCGCTCATCCACGGCGACGATGCCTTTTCCGCCATGTGAGGTTTTGAAGCCATTGGCCATATAGGATACCCAATAGCTCAGGTCCCGAACCCGGCTCGCGTCGAAACCTGGCCGAAAGTTCTCGGTCAATACTTTTAGCGGTTTGAAGTTGTTGTCGAGCAATCCCGTGCGCAGGAGGATTTTTTCTTGTTGAGGGTCGACAGTCATGAAGGAAGCCCCGAAACCGCCGCCATCGGGGTAGGGGATGATGGAGGAGATCACCTGGTTGGGGTCCTTGGGCAGGGTGGTTTTCGCGTAGCGCATTCCCTTATCGAACCACACCAGTTTGCCGATGCCGTTGACGATCTCGAAGCCGAGGCCGCGTCCATCTTTCAGGATGGCGAAGCTGTCGAGACCCTGAAACTGACCCGGTTCAATGCCGTCCGAGGCGATTTCGCGGGTGAATTTGCCATCGGAGTCAAAGGCAAGAATGCGATTGTTGCCCGTATCGGCGATGTAGATGTTGCCCTCGGCGTCGGATTGGATGCAGGGATTGACTCCCTGCCATTCGTGATTTGGGCCTTGCCCGCCGAAGCGCAATTCCTCTTCGAAAACCAAGCGCACCCGGCGATTGCCGGGCTCCTTGCCACTGAGGACCTCTTCGCCACGGGCGGGAAACGGGAGAATCATCCCGCCCAAACACATGAAAACCAATCCAATCCGAATCATTGCAGCTCCTTGAACTCGCGGTTGCCATGGCAACCTGGGCTCCGGTACGGGCCCGGTTCGACCTTTCCCCCGCACATCAAAAAGTATACGCAAGCGAGGGTCGGGTTGGCCAAAAATTCGCGCACCATTTTTATTCGTCGCGATCTTGCAGGCCTGTAATCCGGTTGCGTCCGAGCTTCTATTTTGGGACATATTCCGCTTGCATCAAGATAATTTTATTTCTATGGTTAATACGAGATATTTTTGGCTTTTGATAATATGATTTTTGGTAAGCTTTCCTTCTATTGTGAAGCTAGATAAAGACCTTCGTTTACGCTCGTCTCCACCTCTCCCCATCCGGGGTTGGCCGGGAACGCGCCAAGGCGCCCGTTCCGATCGTGTCGCCGTCGGTCGTCCGGATTCCCGCGCCAGCCTTTGCCTTCCGCGCCCCGCGGAAATCGCCCCAGGTTTTGCTTGACTTTAATGATGAACTGGCCTATTTTCATGCGACCATAGGACAGGAAAACATCATAAAAAGGAAATGACATTTTTATTATGAAACATTGTGCGAGGATCTCCGCGGTAAGCGCCTACACACCCGATTACGTGCTCAGCAATCGCGAGCTGGAGTCGATGGTCGATACCACCGATAATTGGATTACCGAGCGTACGGGCGTCAAGGAGAGGCGCATATTAAAAGGGGAGGGGCTTGGCTCTTCGGATATGGGCGCCAACGCGGTGCGGGGCCTGTGCAACAAGCGTGGGATTTCCCCCGAGGAGATCGACCTGATCATCTGCGCAACCGCCACCCCGGATATGTTGTTTCCCGCGACCGCCAATATCATCGCCGACAAGGTCGGCGCGGTCAACGCCATGGGCTTTGATTTGATGGCCGCCTGTTCCGGGTTCCTGTTCAGCCTGGTCACCGCCGCCAAGTACGTGGAGAGCGGCATGTACCGCAATGCGGTGGTCGTGGGTGCGGATAAAATGTCCTCGATCGTCGATTACCAGGACCGGTCCACCTGCATCCTATTCGGCGACGCCTCTGGCGCCGTGCTGGTAGAGCCTGGAGAACCGGATGTGGGTTTGATCGACGCAATTTTGAAAAGCGATGGCTCGGGCCGCCATTACCTGCATCAAAAGGCGGGCGGTTCGGTGAAACCCGCTTCGCACGAAACCGTGGAAGCGCGTGAGCACTATGTCTACCAGGAAGGAAAACAGGTCTTTAAATTTGCGGTCAAGGGCATGGCGGATGTTTCCTACGAGGTCATGCAGCGCAACAACCTGACCAGCGAGGACGTCGCTTGGTTGGTGCCTCATCAGGCCAATAAGCGCATTATCGACGCCACGGCCAAGCGCATGGGCGTGGGCAAAGCGCGGATTGGTTGGATCGAGCGCCGCAGCCCGGGCGATGGCGGCGAGACCGGCCGGAGCGTTCTGGCGGCGAATTTCGAACAGGCCCATGGCGAAATGCGCCGAGGCGTCCTCTGGCGCCGCCGCCAACGCCTGTTCCAGCAAGGCGATTTCCGCCGCCTGGTCGCCGGCGCCGCGTCTCAGCTCGGCGAGGTTGAGGTAGCCGGCGACAAACCGCGGATTGAGCCGGATGGCCTGGTTGTAGGCGACGGCGGCGTTTTTGGGCCGGCCGACGTTTTCGAAGAACACACCGATATTGAGATGCGCTTCCGGGCGCTCGGCAGCGCTCGATTCCGCTTGTAGATACTCGTTGGCGCTGTCGAGAAAAGGTTTTCTGAGCGCTTGCGGCAACTGCCGGGCGGCGATGTCGGCGATGGCGCGGACCGCTTCAATCCGCACCGCCCGCACAG
>JBGTRP010000559.1:0-5287 GCA_041940685.1 Acanthopleuribacteraceae bacterium | reverse complement strand
CGGCAGGGAAAGTGGATGCGTCCGGGCAGGAAGAGATCGTGATGAGATTGCCAAAGGTCGGTTGCAATGGGTTCCAGCATGGGGTTATCCTTTTGGTTAGATAGTCAAGAGTACTTGACGAAATTAGTAAACCATGCTTGACTAAATTCGTCAAGCGGGTTTTTATAAGTCTTTTTCGGCGCTTAAAAATGGGCCGAGCAGGAGCCATGCATGAAGGGGATGTCCGCGGAGGAGCGAGAGCGGTTCGAGGCGGCCAAAAGCGCCAGTGTGGCGCAGTTGCTGTTTAAATGCTCTCGCCTGCTCAACGAGCGGGCGATCGAAGAGGTCCGGCGACGCTTCAATCTGCCGGGCTTGCGGCCCGCCCATACGACCCTGTTCCCGCATATCGATTTGGATGGAACGCGTTTGACGGAATTGGCCAAGCGAGTGGGTATCAGCAAGCAGGGCGTAGGGCAATTGGTAGAAGAAATGGTGAGGATGGGCGGCCTGGAGCGCCGACCCGACCCTCGCGACGGCCGCGCCAAGCTGATCTGTTTTCCAAGCGATGAGGGCTTCAGCCTTTTCAGTGGCCTTGCGGTGCTGGCCGATCTGGAACAATCCTTGGCGGAAGAAATCGGTGCGGACCGGATGCGCGACCTTCACGAGACACTTAGGTCGTTGTTGAACGTACTGGATGGCGGGGATCGGGCCGACGCCGGTCCTCCATAGCTGAAAAAAGAGGCGCCGGTAACGGCGAATCCCCATCCCCGCCAAGCATGAACTCCGTTTCGTTTCCCAATCGCGGGAGATGTACCTTGCTGTCGAGGAAACCGCGATCTCCGGATCACGTACATTAGTTATGCGGAATTGCCAACCCGGCGTCGGCGAACTTATGTTATCTTTAGGTTCTCCCCAACACGGCTAGGAGGAAGAATGAACCGAAAGAAGAAGGAAGAGGAGCGCTCCCTCAATCGTTCCCTATTGGCGGTCTACGTGGCGAGGGGAAGCTTGCCACGAGATTCCATGATGGAACTCGAGTGTGCCTGCGAAAAATTCGGGTTGATGACCCTTGATTCCAAAAGCATAACCAAAAGCCGGCGTGGATTTTCCTTCAATTTCGTTTGCAGTCAGTGTGAAACCAAGATCCCCTACTTCCTCCATCTACCGTTGACAACCAAGATTCGGCGATTGAGGTTTGCCATCAATACGGCGGCCTGGTCGTTCCTGAGCCGCTATCGCAGACCCCTGTTCGCCATGGGTCTGGTTGCCGCCTTGATCGGCGTTGCCAATACCCGGGCCGCCAGCTATGGATTTCAGGTTCTCCTAAACGAGGGCCCGCGGCAGGCCCTGAGCTGGATTACGGATCCGCGCACCACTCGTGAAAAGTTCGTGCGCGCCTGGACATTTTACTCCAGCGGTGAGCTCGAAAATGCCCGAGAGGCCTTGAAACCCCTGCTGGGGCTCAAAATGAACAACGATTTGAAAACTCGGGCCGATGTTTTCTATCTGGCCGGATTGTTGGCGGGCAAGGAAGACCGGGCTCAGGCAATGGAGTACTTTCACCGTGCCGCCGGGCTTTACTCCTCTTTGGGAACCCACAAGAGCCTGATGCATGCGTACTTGTCGGCGACGCAGCTTTTAATGGATCATGGCGACCTGCCGGAGGCGGAAACCTATTTTGAAATGGCTTCCGCATCCATGGTCGATGGCGCGAATCTCGGTTTTTTCCACGAGGTACAGGCCCGGCTGTTTTTTGAGAGGGGCAACTATCCGGGCGCCTTGTCAGCGGGATTGAAAAGCTATGAATATTATGAGGAACATGGCGATGTGAACGGCAGCGCCCGGGGTATGAGTGAGATTGGTTTTTACCGTATTTTGCTTGGCCAGATGGAGGACGGCCTGCGGGATACGCTAGCCGCTGAGGCCATGGTATTGAAAACGGGCGACTACAGCCTCTACTTCTACAACTTGATCAACCTTTACCTTTACAACCGTTGCATGGGGCTGGCCTACAAACCCTATGGGGAAATCATCTCCGAACGCGCGGCCAAAACCAATGATCCGGTCCTTGGCCGCTTCCTGAGGTTCGTGGGCGAATACCCATGTCCGCCCAAAATCGCGAGCGGTAGGATAACGCCCATCAAGGGGCCTTAAGCTATTTTCATTTTCCACCGGCCCGGACGGTTTCAAGGGCGGCGAGGGTCTCCCTGGTGCGGCGCTCATGATCCAGCAGGGCGCGCTTGAGATCCAGCCCCGCGGCGTAACCGGTGAGGCTGCCGTTTGAGCCGATCACGCGATGACAGGGAACCACCAAAGCGATGGGGTTGGCCGCATTTGCCGCGCCCACCCCGCGCGCGGCCTTGGGTTTTCCCAAGCGGGAGGCCAGCTCTCCGTAGCTGATGGTCGTGCCGAGGGGAATGGCGCAAAGGGCGTCCCAAACCAAGCGTTGGAAGGCGGTGCCGCCCGGCGCGAGAGGCAAATCGAACTGAAACAGTCCGCCCTCAAAATAGGCGGTCACCGCCGCTGTCACCCGCGCGTTGGCGGCGGCGTCCCAGATGAGGCTCCGGCCGCGTAAATTCCATTGGTTGGGAACCTCCTCCTGCCGGGATGCTCTCCAAAAATTGAGGTTGACCAGCCGACCCCGTTCGTCTACCACGGAAAGCATCTCCGCGAGCGGCGTCTCAAAACGGTGGGCGTAGAGTTTCATGTTGGGAGCCTCCGGAAGAGCGTCCTGGAATTAGGATGGGATTTTTGGCGAACCGGTAAGCGTTTGCCAAAGGTGATGGGCAGCCAGGGAGCGGTGGGGCGCGAAGGGGAGCATCAGGCGTTCGGTGAGGGCGCGATCCGGCCTTTTCTGAAGGCCGTGGAAGGCGCGTAGCGCGTTTACCAGGCCCGCATCGCCGAGGGGGGCGCAGTCGGCGAGCTCCAAGGAGCGCATCATCACGTAGCGCGCCGACCATTCCCCGATGCCGTGTAAAGCCGTGAGCGCTTTGTATATGCGGCCCACGGGTTGGTATCGCAAGGCTTCCAGATCCAGGTCGCCTTGGGCCGCCGCGCGGGCCAGGCCAATGAGGTAGCGGGCCTTGCCTCGTGAAAACTGGCGTTGGGTCAGGTCGGCCTCCTCCAGGAGCGCAATCCGCTGGGGAGTGGGATGGGAGATGAGACCCTGATCGCCGGCCACGCCGGCCAACCGGATCAGCCTGCCGCGCAATTGATAGGCAAAGCCCAGATGAATTTGTTGTCCGATGATGGCCCAGACCAGGCCCTCGAATACATTGGGCGTTTGGGGAATGCGAAGCCCCCGGCGGGCCTCGACCAAACGCGCGATCCGAGGTTCATGTTCCGCGCGGGCCTCGAACGCGGTGGGATCGCTACCCAGGCCGAGCATGCGGGCGATCCTTTCCCGCAAGGCGTACATCTCTCCGGGCGGAAGGGCCCGATTGCCGAGGCAGGCCACCTGAGCCGCGCCCGTTTTTAGCTTTACTCCAATGATGGAGGGCCCCGCATCTCCTGGAACGGCAATCCGCATTTCCGAGCCCCTGACCATCAGGTCCGGCGCCTTGGGATCCCGTCCAAGATAGGCCAGGGTTTGGGGGAGCAGAAAGTCCGGCGGAAGTTGAAGCTGGAAGGCGTTATAATTTCCCACTTTGGCATGGGCGAGAGGGGTGAGGCCCATCCGGGCCTGGAATGGGGTTCGAAGGTCTTCGGTTCGGGGGTAGCCAACCTCCGTCGCGGCTTCGGCCGGCGTGCAGCCCTCCTCGATGAGAGTGGCGGCGGCGGTAACCCGCGCCCGTTCCAGGAAGGCCTCAGGGCTCGTATGAAAATGTTCGAGGAAGCCTTTTCGGAGTTCGGCAAGGCCGAGACCAGCCACGTGGGCCAGCATCCCTTCATCGGAGAATCCGCCGGGTTCGCGCCGAACCCTACCGGCAAGCGCCTCGATTTTCGCCTGAATCGGGTCGTAATCGCGGTAAAAACGATCCGGCCGACATTGCCGACAGGGCTTTAGGCCGGCTAAACGCGCCTCCTGCTCGGTTTTGAAGAATTGGAGCCCTTCACTTTTGGGGTCCCCCGCGCGACAGGAGGGCAAACAGTAATGGCCGCTGCCATTGAACCCGGCAATCACCTGGCCATCGAAGTTCCTGTCGCCGGCGCTGATCCGATCAAGCAAAAAGTTTCGCGCATCTTCCATATCACCTAAGATACACAAATCGCGGCTATTGGTCTCTCGGTTTTTTGCGCTGCAGCCAGAGAATGCGGCCGCTGATTTCAGGACAAGAGTGGATGGGGCTGAACGGTTCTTGGCCGGTCTGATCACTGAGAGTCTGCATCGCTTCACAAGGCCCGAACCGGGTTGTCGGAATTGTGGCTCTGATGCCGACTGATCATTTTCTGAAAGGACTATGCAAATAACATTTAAGAAGCAAGAGCGGTTTGCATCATTCCCGGTTTAGGGCGTCCATGGATCTGGGGCTCGTCCGGACCAGTTGATACACCACGACCCGCTCATCCGCGGTAATGGGCACCAGCATTGAATTCGGGCCATGGGTGGCGACGGGTGGGCGCGTCTCGGGCGGTTGTAATCCCAACATGACCAGGTCCACATCCGGTTGTGCGAACAGGGCGCGGTATTCGGAAGCGGGCGCGGCCCGCGGAAGCAAGAACCAGAGGCAAAGGGGAAGCGCCGCCACCAAGGCGGCCAGGGCCAAGCGCCGCCGTTTTCGAGGCCGGCCGGACGATTCGATACGGGATTGCAGTTGGCTCCAGCCTCCCGGGGGAGGCGACTTTTCGGGAAACAGTTCTTCGAGTTTCATGCCTTGCTCCAGCTTTTGTATTGTACCAGCCCTTGTTCCAGCAATTGGTGCGCCTTGTTGAGACGCGAGGCCACGGTTCCTTCCGGGATGCCCAGCATTTCGGCGATGGCCGCGTAGCTCATGTCGGAAAAGCGGGCGAGCACCAGAACCGCGCGGTGGCGCTCCGGAAGGGCGTCCACGGCGCGGCGCAGGTCTCGTTCCCGCTCTTTTTGGAGGAGTTTATTTTCGGAAGAGGTCGTTGTCTCCCGCGGTATGGAGAAGAGCGCTTCCAGCCCGGTCCAGGACCAGAGCTTGCGGGCGCGGCGGCGGTTGGAGGCCAGGTTCAGCGCGGTGCGGAAGAGCCATGCGCGTGCGCCCTCGGGATCGACTCGGTCGCGGCTAGACCACAACCTGGTGAAGGCTTCCTGCACCAGGTCCATGGCCTCCTGATCGTTCCAGACCCAACGGTAAACCGTGTTGAACAACGGTTTTTCCAGCTCGCGGTAGAGGGTCTCGAA